>DATHOI010000816.1:0-3962 GCA_035485095.1 Polyangiaceae bacterium
GGGCCTGAACGCGAAACGGCACCGCGCCACCGCCGACTTTGAGGTCGTCCCACATTCCGGGGCGCGCCGAGGCTAGCAAGCGATGCTCGCCCCAGCTCAACAGATCCGGGGACGAGGCCAGCCAGATCGCCGGGCGACCGATGTCCTCCGGCATCGGCCGGTGCAACGCCAGGTAGCGCCCTCCGATACGTTCAGGAAAAATCGTCACGTCACGATTGGGCGGTGAAAAGATGACGCCGTGTCGCTCGAACGAAAGCAAATCTGGACTCGAGGCGAGCGCTGTCGTGATGCCCGCGGAGGACACCGCGGTATAGTTGATCCAATAAGTATCGTCGATGCGCGTGATGCGCGGGTCCTCGACGCCAAAGGCTTCCAGTGCGTGTTCGCTCGAGAACGCAGGCGCCCCGTCGACCACGAAGCGTAAACCGTCTCGCGAACGAGCGCGCCGAAAGTGTGAGATCGACGTCAAAAACGTGTCTCTCCCCACGACAATCAAGCGACTGTCGCTCGTGTCGAGCCCCGGTGTGTCTCGCGGCCAAGTCCGCACGACCACTTGGCGCGACGATGGATCGTAAATCGGGGCGGCTACATGACTCGCCGGTACGTCACGCGGTGCCTCGGCCACGCGCAGCAAGAGTACCGTTTCTTCGCCAACGCGAATGGCGCCCGGGTTGAACACGCCAACGACCTCGAAGTCGGGGCGCGTCGCCGTGAGCTGGCTCGGCACCAGGATCGGATTGTCTGCAAAACGATGGACCGACGAGCTATCTGGGTTCACGCGGCACCTCGACGTTGGAAACGATCGCCGTCTGATACTCAGACCCTGACAGATTGACCCCAAGGACTCGAGTGCCTTGAGCCAGGCATTTCGGTCACACGCTTTGGGCCGCTAGAAACACGCCCCCTCGAAGGAGTAGCCGGTCCGGTGCTGAAAATTCGCGACGAGCGTTTCGTGTCTCGCCGCCAGATCCGGGCATTTTTCGGCACCGCCGGCCCGTATCTCGCCATCCCAGCGAGGTCGCAATAAGGTCTCCGCCCTTGGAAGCCCTAGCGTCCGATTCCACCGTTACCAGCAGTCGTTCGAGTGACCCGAGTGGCTCTTCCGCGCCACCTTTTTCGCTGACTCTGGCGTTGTTCATCCTGTCGGGGGCCACCGGCCTGATCGATCAGATCAGCTTCTCGAAGTACCTGAGCTACATCGTGGGCTCCACCGCGTACGCTGTCAGCGCGGTGCTCGCGGCCTTCATGACGGGCCTCGCGATCGGCGCGCACTGGGGGGGCAAGGCGTCCCCTCGCGTGACGCGTCCGCTGCGCGCCTACGGCTGGCTCGAGTTGGTCGTCGCCTGCGCCGTGGCAATGACTCCCTTCGCGTTTCACGCCATCACGCCGATGTACGCAGTATTGGCGCGCAGCATGCCCGACTCGCTGATCGCGCTGAGCGTCGTACGCTGGCTCGTTGCGCTGGGAGTGGTCGTGATCCCGACGATGGCCATGGGCGCAACCCTGCCGCTGCTCTCGCGCAGCTTCGACACCGGCGAGTCTAGCGCGCAGGCCTCGGCCTTGCGCGAAAAGCGACTTGGTGCGCTGTACGCCATCAACACACTGGGCGGCGCGCTCGGCGCGCTCGGCGCCGCCTATCTGATCTTGCCGGCGCTCGGCGTGGACGGCACTGTCTTCGCTTCAGCGTGCGGGAGTGCGCTGGTCGGTGGTCTCGCGCTGCTCTTTGGCGCGCGCGTGCAAGCACCCCTCAGCCTTGCTCCTGAAGTGCTTACGCCGGGTCAACACGAACCGACGACAGCGGAGGTGCGGCCGCTCTTCTTCTTGGCATTTGCGTCCGGCGCGTTGGTGTTCGCGGCCGAGGTCGTGTTCACACACTTGCTGGCGTTGATCATCGGCAACAGCGCTTATGCTTTTGGTCTGATATTGGCGGCATTTCTGAGCTGTTTGTTCGTGGGGGCCTCGCGCGCGTCCGCTGCACAGCGCTATTTCGGCGACGCCGCGCTGCCCCTCGGATTGGCACTCAGCGGCCTTGGTCTCGCGCTGACTCTGCCGGCGTGGGACAAGCTGCCGTACTTCTTCGACAACACGGGCGAGGTGCTCACCTCGTTCGCGGCGCGCGAGGCAACGCGCGGCGTCGCCTCGTTCGTGATGCTCGTCATTCCGACGACGCTGATGGGGCTGACCTTCCCGTTGCTCCTGCAGCGCGTCGCGCGTTACGCCCACGTCGGGCGCTGGGTCGGGCGACTGACCGCGGTCAATACGCTCGGTGCGGTGCTCGGCTCGCTCTTGACCGGCTACGTATTTCTGCCCTGGCTCGGCTCGCAACGATCCCTGTTGGCCATCGCCCTGCTGTTCGCGCTGTGCTCGTTGGTCGTGCTCGGCTGGGCCGCTGGCTTCATGCGTAAGGCCGTGCTCGCAGGCGCAGGCGTGACGCTGCTATTTACCGTGCTCGCACCACGCTGGGACCTCGCCATGCTCACCAGCGGCACGAACGTCTACTTCGACGGCTACCACGCGCCCGACGCGATCTTGATGATGCGCGAGGACGTGCACGGCGGCGTCACGACCGTGACCGACACCGCAGGCGTGCGTACGCTCTACACGAACGGCAAATTCCAAGGCAATACTGGCTGGGAAATGAACGCGCAGCGCTTCTTCGCGCACTACCCGTCGCTGTTCGTCAAAGACTATCGCGACCTATTGGTGATCGGTCTCGGCACGGGGACTACGCTCGGCACGCTCGCGGGTTACCCTTGGCAAAAGATCGACGTGGCCGAGATCTCGCCCTCGATCTTGCTCGCGGCACGCACCTATTTCACGGGCCCGAATTTGGGCGCCATCGACGACCCGCGCGTCACGATCCACCACGCGGACGGCCGAAATTTCCTGCTGGTTCAAGAACAACGCTACGATCTGATCAGCATGGAGCTGTCGAGCATCTGGTTCGCGGGCGCTTCCAGCTTGTACAGCAAAGAGTTCTACGGACTCGTGCACCAGCGTTTGAAACCTGGCGGAGTGTTCCAACAATGGGTGCAATTGCACCATGTCAGGCCTCATGATTTTGCGACTATCTTGAACACGCTGCGCCACGAATTTGCGCACGTGACTCTGTTCTACGGCGGCGGTCAGGGCATCCTCGTGGCTTCCGACGCGCCACTCGTCACCTCTCGGGCGCGCATCGAAGCGCTCGAACGGACGCCACGCGTCGCGGCGACCATCCCGCATCAAAGGCCACTGCTCGAGCTGCTGAATGACGCATTGGTCAGCGACGCGGGGCTCGACCACTTTTTGGTCGATCAGGCGCGCGCGGCCAACGAGCCGGTCGAGCAAATGGTGTCCACGGACGGCAACCTCTATCTCGAATACGCGACGCCGCACGGCAACGTTTTGCCGTGGTCAGCACGCGAGGATCTAGTCGCCGATCTGCGGCGCTATCACGACGAAAACGCCGTGGCAGCCATGCTTGCGCCCTGAAACGTGCGGGCTCCACCAGTCCACCCCGGAGCCTCGCCGGTGACGCGTGCGGCGGCCCATGATATTTCCGGGTTGGATGAGGCTCTCGTGTGGTGCGGTGCTGATGCTGACGGTGGGCTGCGCCTCGACCGTGACGCGCCTCGACGGTGAGTTCCCCGCTCCTCTCGGACCGGCCAAGACCGAGTGCGAGAAGGCCGAATGGCTCGTGGTCGCGCCGACCCGCGCCGAGTTCGTCGACGCCTCGGGCAAGCACACCGCACCGCGTGACGACGGTGTGGCGCTATATCGCGTCGGAGCCAAACGCCCAGAGTCCATCCCGTCGCTCGCCGACGAAATGGGGCACGAGTCGCCGGCCTTCGCCGACCACACGGACATCGCGCATTCCTACGATGTGAAGACCTGGTCCGCGGCCGGCCTCGGCGTCGCCGGCATCATCGCCATCGGCGTGGGCACCGCGCTGTTCGTGTCGTCGTTCAAGACCAAGAACA
>DATHOI010000817.1:0-2122 GCA_035485095.1 Polyangiaceae bacterium
CATCGGATCGCCTCCCGCGCTCGAGCAGCACGTGACCGCGTTCGACGAATTTCACGATCCGGTGGGAGCGCTGCGTCCTCATCAGAGTCTGCTCGAAAAATTTCTGGCCGAGCGCTCGCCGGCCGAGCTCGACCAACTTCAGAAGTCGGTGCGTTGGCGGATCACCGAGCAAGAAGTCACCTTCAACATCCTAGGCGTGCCTGAGGGGACGAACCGTCCCTGGCACCTGGACGTGCTGCCGTTTCTGGTGGACCGGAGTGAGTGGGTCACGCTGTGTCGCGGGCTTCGCCAGCGCGCGCGGCTGTTGAACGAGATCATCGCGGACTGCTATGGCCCGCAACGCCTCGTACGTGAGGGGTTGCTCCCGGCCGAGCTCGTCCTCGGGCATCCGGACTTCCTCCGTCCGTGTCACGGGTGGGAGCCCGTCGGGCGCCACCGGTTGCACTTGTACGCGGCCGACGTCGGGCGCGACCCGAGCGGCCGCTTTACGATTTACTCCGATCGCACCCAGGCTCCTACGGGGGCCGGTTACGCGCTGGAGAATCGGCTCGTGATGGGGCGCACGCTGCCCGACTTGTTCCGCGACTACCGCGTCGAGCGCATCGCCGGGTTCTTCGCCAAGGTGCGGCGCACGGTCGAGAGCCTCGCGCCGAAATCCAATGGCGGGCAGCCGCGAGTGCTCCTGCTCTCGGCCGGCGCGCGGGATGAAAGCTCTTTCGAGCACGCTTACTTGGCGCGCTACCTCGGCTACGAGCTGGTCGAGGGCCGTGATCTCACGGTGCGTGACAACGTGGTGTATCTGAAGACGCTCTCGGGCCTGCGCCGCGTGGACGTACTCTTGCGGCGCGTTGGTGATGCCTGGTGTGACGCGCTGGCCTTGCGTGGCGGGTCGACGCAGGGCGTTGCTGGGCTGGTTTCTGCGGCTCGAGCGGGCAACGTCGGCCTCGCCAATCCGCTCGGCTCGGTCATCACGGAGATGCCGGCGCTCAAGGCATACCTGCCGGGGTTGGCCCGCGCGGTGCTCGGTGAAGAGCTGCTGGTCGAATCCGTGCCCACGTTCTGGTGTGGCGATCCGGAGTCGCTTTCGCTGACGCTCGGCTCGCTCGACGAGCTCGTGATCAAGGGCGCGTTTGGTGATCGCCGTGGCGACCCCTTCGTGCCAGCCCAAATGGATCAACGTGAGCGCGCGCAGCTGATCGATCGGCTCAAGGCGCATCCGGATGATTTCGTGGCCGAGCGCTGGTCGGGCCTGTCGACGGTGCCCGTGTGGGAATCCGGTGGCGTCGTCCAGGGCGGCCTCGCGTGGCGCGCTTTCTTGTGTCGCGACGGTGAAGACTACGACGTGATGCCGGGCGGTCTGGCTCGCATCAATGAATCCCCCGACGGCTTGTTCCTTTCGATTCGCAGCAACGCGGTGAGCAAAGACGTCTGGGTGCCCTCGGCTGCGGGCAGCGCCGAGCCCGTTTTGCCGTCGATGCCCGACAGGCGCGTCGATCTGAAGCGCGGCGGGCTAGATCTGCCGAGCCGTTTGCTGGACGACATCTACTGGCTCGGTCGCTACGTGGAACGCTGCGACTGCACGGCACGGCTGACCCGCGCTGGCATCGAGCGCGCGACTTTGGAAGCCGCGCCCGACGCGCCGCTCGCGCTGGGCGCTATTTTGGACGCGCTTCACCGCGCAGGAGTCGCGCCGAGCGTTGCGGACGCCAAAGTCACCGAAACACACCCTGGGTCGCCCGGCACGCCGGCAGAAGCCATCTTGCTCGGTGTGCTGTTCGACACCGATTCGCCCCTCAATTTGCGCGGCATCTTGCGGCGCGTGCACGAGCTCACGCTCGGCGTGCGCAGTCGTCTGTCGCGTGACGCTTGGCACGTGCTCCGTCGGCTCTCGAACTCACTCGACGGAATCCCTGGCGCTGCCCCAGAGAAGCTCGGCAACGCGGTCGACGTACTGGATCAGATCTTGATCACGCTGGCCGCGGTCAGCGGCACCACGCTCGACAACATGGTGCGCAGCCATGCCTGGGCGTTTTTGGACATGGGTCGCCGCGTAGAACGCGCCGCGCTCTCGCTCGTGCAATTGCAGGCGCTCTTGCCGCCCGGCGCATCCCGCGTGCACATG
>DATHOI010000818.1:0-8977 GCA_035485095.1 Polyangiaceae bacterium
AAAATTTCTCGAGAGGGACCGCATAGCGAGGCGCGCGCGACCCAGTGAGCCAACTTCGCAGCCGCTGCTGAATGCCTGTGTGCAAGCGTGTAATGCAGCAGGAGCGGAGATCGATCGCTCAACCAATGACTTTTGCGCGTCGACCCCTTCCGCGCGGCGCACTGTGGCGACGAGTCACGCCAAAGAGCGCCGTCCAGTGATCGAAACGGGTGAGCCGGGCATTACCGGGAATCCCCGCACTCCCGAGCCCCGCCATTGACGCCTCGCACGGGATGCGAGAATGAGCAGGTTCGAGGCAGCGGGTTTTCTGCGCTCTCTGCTTTCACTCCCTCGCGAGCGCGCAGTAGAGCCACAATAGGAGAACGAAGGACATGTCGGAACCGAGCTCAGACATCGCACTCATCGGCCTGGCCGTGATGGGTCAGAACCTGGTCATGAACATCAACGACCACGGCTTTACCGTATCCGTGTACAATCGCACGGGCAGCGTTACCGATGAGTTTTTGGCGGGTCCGGCAAAGGGTTCGAAGGTCGTCGGCTGCAAGACAGTGAAGGAGCTCGTCTCCACGCTCAAGTCGCCGCGCCGCGTGTTCATCTTGGTCAAAGCCGGCGCCGCGGTCGACGCGGTGATCAACGAGCTGACGCCGCTGATGGACAAAGGCGACATCATCATCGACGGCGGTAACTCGCATTTTCCCGACAGTCAGCGCCGTTTCGATGAGCTCAAGGCCAAGGGCATTCGCTTCATTGGCAGCGGCGTGTCCGGCGGTGAAGAGGGCGCGCGCCGCGGCCCGTCGATCATGCCGGGTGGTGATCCGGAAGCCTGGCCGCACGTGAAAGAGATCTTACAAAGCGTGTCCGCCAAGGTCGACGGCGAGCCGTGCTGTGACTGGGTCGGGGAAGGCGGCGCTGGGCACTACGTGAAGATGGTGCACAACGGCATCGAGTACGGTGACATGCAGCTCATCGCCGAAGCCTATGACCTGATGAAGAACGGCATCGGACTCTCGGCCGAAGAGCTGAAAACGGTGTTCGAGGACTGGAACAAGGGCGTCCTCGACAGCTACCTGATCGAGATCACCGCCGAGATTTTCGGCGTAAAGGACGAAGACGGTGGCCCGCTGGTCGACAAGATTTTGGACGCCGCGGGTCAAAAGGGCACTGGCAAGTGGACCAGCAATTCGGCGCTCGATCTGGGCATGCCCGTGACGCTGATCGGTGAAGCGGTGTTTGCCCGCGCGCTGTCTTCCCTCAAGGGCGAACGAGAGCGCGCCAGCAAGAAGCTGAGCGGGCCGAAGCCGGCCTTCAGCGGCGAGAAGAAAGCGTTCATCAATGACGTGATGCTCGCGCTCTACGCGTCCAAAATCGTCAGCTACGCGCAGGGCTACATGCTGCTCCGCGAAGCCAGCCAAGAATACAAATGGAAGCTGAATTTCGGCTCGATCGCGCTGATGTGGCGCGGCGGCTGCATCATCCGCAGCCGCTTCTTGGGCGACATCAAGAAGGCCTTCGACAAGAACCCCGAGCTCGAGAACCTGCTCGTCGATGATTTCTTCCGCAAGGTGATCGACGAGAGCCAAACCGGCTGGCGCAAGACCGTCGCCAACGCCGCCCTGCTCGGCATCCCGACCCCGACCATGAGCTCCGCGCTCGCGTTCTACGACGGCTACCGTCGGGAGCGCTTGCCCGCGAACCTGGTGCAAGCCCAACGCGACTACTTCGGCGCGCACACCTACGAGCGCACCGACAAGAAGCGCGGCGAGTTCTTCCACACGAACTGGACCGGCCGCGGCGGCAAAGTCAGCTCACGCTCGTACAACGCCTGAAGCTAACGAGCTGGGGTTGATGGTCACGCTGCGCCGTCGCACGGCGGCGCAGCCTTCGGCGGCCCAGCGCGAACGCGCGTGTCGCGCCGCGAACAGGTGCCGACTCAGGGCGACGTGACGACGACGTCGTCGAACTCGGCCGTCGTGTTTTCGACGGCCAGCGCGACGCCGCCGGACGTGTACGTGCTGTCCGTGAAGGTCACCCAGAGCGTGTTGTTCACGTACGCATTGAGCGTAGTGCCCACGATCTGGAACTTCAGCGTGTACCAAGTGCCCGCAACGATGCTCGCGTCAGCCGGGTTATTCAGAGTACTGGTGCCCTTGCGAATCGAGACCTTGCCGTCCTCGCGTAGCGCCAAGGCGTAATAGCCACTGGCACTGTAGCGAGCCAGAATCTCCGCGACATACGAGCTACTGCCCGTAGTGAACATGTCGACTTTGACTCTCGCCGTGACGGTCTGGTCGCCGGTCCAAGTCGCAGCGTGCGCGCTGACCACCAACGTCGAGGCGGAGAGCGCTGTCTCCTCGTACACGTTCGAGCCGTCCATGGCGATCGCCCAGGTGCCGCCCGTGGTGGCCCAGTTGCTGGCGTTGCCAGACTCGAAGTCGTCACTGAAGAGCGTGGTGCCCGAGCCTGTCGCGCCCGCGCTGCCAACCGCGCCAGCACTGCCCGTGGCCCCTGCGCTGCTCGCGCCGCCACTGCTCGCGCCGGCCCCGCTAGTGCTGCCAC
Source organism: Polyangiaceae bacterium (assembly GCA_035485095.1). Lineage (GTDB taxonomy): Bacteria > Myxococcota_A > Polyangia > Polyangiales > Polyangiaceae > PMG-095. The sequence continues at coordinate 2,557 of DATHOI010000818.1, forward strand.
CAGCGCTCGTCGCGCCCGCGCTACTGCTGGCACCGCCGCTGCCGCCCGCGTGCGTGCCGCCGGACGACGTGCTGCCCGCCGTCCCAGTCGCGCCGCCGGTCGACGTGCTGCTGCCGGCAGTGCCCGTGCTGCTGCTGCCCGCGGTGCCCGTCGAGCCGGCGGTGCCCGGGTGACCGCTGCTACCGACCGCGCCTGCAGCCGTGCTGCTGCTGCCGCCGGAGGCGCCACCGCTCGTGGTTGCGCCGCCAGTGCTGCTACCACCTAAATCAGTCGTGTCGTCGTCGCTGTTGAGCGCCGCTTGCGAACCGGTGGCGCAGCCCAGCAGCGGGCTCAAACAACCCAAAGCTAGAGCAACCCGAGCAACAGAGGATTGAAACACGGCTGTTACCTAATGCGGGCCCGGTCGCGTTCGATCACTCGGCCAGCCAAATGCGCCTCACATCGGCATACATTGGCGCTTTGCCTGCAATTTCGCGGGAAGCTCCGGCGAGAGCGGCCTCAAGGCAGCAGAGTCACGTTCACGTCGTCGAAGGACGCCTTGGTGCCGGTCCCCACCGTGGTGAGCGCGATCTCGCCGTTCGCGGAGGTCGAGCTGGTCGTGACGCAGCTGTGCTCGGGCGTGCCGTTGAGGTACGTCTTCAACGTCACGTTACCGAGCGGTCCGGTCACGTCGAGGCGCAGCGTGTACCAAGTGCCGATCACCGCGCCCACGAAGATCGAGCCGCATGTGCCGGTCGCGCCGCTGACGGCGCTCATGCCATGCAGCAACACCAGGCTGCCCGTCGCGTCGAGCGCGACCACGTAGTCGTTGCTCGAGCCGTTGTAGCGCGCCACGAGCCCCGCGCGGTACGACGCGCTCGTCCCACCGAACGAAACCAGCTTGATGCGCGCCTGGAGCGAGATGTCCGTCCACGACGTGGAGCCGGCGGCGCTCTGAAAACTGCCGTTTCCGCCCTGATAAACGAAGCTGCCGTCGGTGCTGACCGTCCACGTGCCGCCGCTCGGGACCCAACCGCTGGCGTTGCCGTCCTCGAAGTCGTCGCAAAAAGCAAAGCCCGGCTGACTGCAGATCGAGCCGGTCGTGCCCGTGCTGCCGCCGGTGCCGGCACCACCCGCGCCGGTGCCACCCATACCTCCGGCGCCACCGCCACCGGTGGGGCACGAGCCCTCGGTTTCACAGCCCGGCGCCGAGGTGCAATCGGCCCAGCCCGCGTCGCACGCGCCTTGGGTGCAGGTGCCCGTCGCGCAGGATGCCGCCGCATGGGTGAACGCGCAGACCGTGCCGCACGCGCTGCAATCGGTCAGCGTGGTGAGCGGCGTTTCGCAGCCATTATTGGGGTTATTGTCGCAATCGCCCCAATCTCGAGCGCAGGTCGGTACGCAGCCCAGAAGGGCGCACACCGACGTGCCGTGGTCGTTGTTGCATGCGTCGGCGCAAGCGAGACAATTGCTCGTCGTGCCGAGCGTAGTCTCGCAGCCACTCTCGACCGTGCAATCCGCGTAGCCGGCCGCGCAAGCGCCCTGCTGACACACCTTGCCCACGCAGGTTGCGCCCGCGTTCGGGAAGTAGCACTGCACGCCACAGCCACCGCAATTGGCCGCGTCGTTGCTGACGTTGGTTTCACAGCCGTTGCCCGTCGGCGATAGCGCATCGCCATTGCAATCCGCGAACGGCGGCGCGCAATTGGACACGCCGCATTTGCCCTCGATGCACGACGGCGTGCCCGTGGCCGCCGAGCAGGCGTTGGCGCAGCTCCCGCAATGCAGCACGTTCCGCGAGGTGTCGGTCTCGCAGCCGTCCACGAGACCATTCACGCAATCAGCGTTGCTGCCCGTGCAGGTGATGCCGCACACGCCGGCCGTGCACGTGGCGACCCCTCCGTTGGCGTCGCATTGCACGGAGCACGCGCCGCACGTCTCGGGCCGGGTCAAATCGGCTTCGCAGCCATTTTTGGGGTCACCGTCGCAGTCGTCGAAGCCGGGGTCGCACGAGGCAACGTCGCACAGCTCGTTGTCGCACTCGGCGGTCGCGTGCTCGAGCTGGCACACTGAGCCGCACGCGCCGCAGCTGCTCAAGGTACCCAGATCGGTCTCGCAGCCGTTGCTCGGGTCACCATCGCAATCAGCGAAGCCAGCCGCGCAAATCGGTGCGCATTCCCCAGTCACACAGCGCGTCGTGCCGTGATCGTTCGCGCAACCGTCTGGGCACGCGCTCGCCGCGTCAGGCGCCGCATCGGGCCCGGCATCGACAGCGCAGTCCGCGTCACCTGAATCTGAGGCGCACGGCAGCGTCCCCGCGCCGCCTACGCTCGCGTCGGGTCCGCTGGTGGGCGGGTCCAGGATTTGAAAATTCGGAGTGGAGCAGGACGCCGCGAGCCCAGAAGCGAACCACACCGCGGCCAGCGCCGCGAGCCACTTCGACCACGCACTCGCGCCGCTTCGGGCGCCCTGAAATGCGTTGGGCATTTTCAACATCGCGCGGCACGAGCCCGCTCAAACGTCGGAGAACTCGACGAGCTCGAACTTCGGAGCCAAGAGGTGGTTGATGACGAAGGCCAGGACGTATGCCAGGCCACACACGCCGAACAGCACGGCGTAGCCCGCCGTCACGTTCCCCAACGCGGTGAAGCGATCGAGCAATTTTCCGGCCACGATCGGGAAGAGAATGCCGCCCGCGGAGCCCGCCATACCGCCAATACCGATGATCGAAGCGACCGCGCGCTTGGGGAACATGTCGGAGGCGCTGGTGAACAAATTCGCTGACCACGCCTGGTGCGCCGCGCCCGCTAGGCCAATCAGCAAGACCGCGCTCCAGTCGCCGACTTTGGTGACTACGAAAATCGGCAGCACCAAGCACGCGGACACCAACATCGCCGTTTTGCGGGCCCGGCTGACGCTGTAGCCGAGGCGAGTGAGGTAGCCCGTGAGCCAACCGCCAATGACGCTCAGCACCGTGACCACGGAGTAAATCGCGACCAGGTAGACCCAGCTCTGCTTGATGTCCAAGCCACGGGTTTTCTTGAAGTAGTCCGGTAGCCAAATCAAAAAGAACCACCACACCGGGTCGGTCAGAAATTTCGCGGTAATGAAGGCCCAGGCTTCGCGGTGGCGGAGCAATCGCCACGGGCTGATGGTCTGGACGCTCTCTACATTGCCGGCGTCGCTTTGAATGTAGAGTAGCTCCTGCGTGCTCACGCGCTTCGTGCGCTCGGGCACGTCGTACAAGGGCAGCCAAAACACGAGCCACAACAGCCCAGCGATGCCAGCCGCGACGAAGGCGGAACGCCAACCCCAGGTGAACGCCAGCCACGGGATGATGGCGGGCGCGATGATCGCGCCGACGTTGGCCCCAGAGTTGAAAATTGCGGTCGCGAAGGCGCGCTCTTTCTTGGGGAACCACTGCGCCACGGCCTTGATTGCGGACGGGAAATTGCCGCCTTCACCGAGGCCGAGCGCAAAGCGGGCGCGAGTGAAGCCGCCCACGCTGCCGACGAACGCATGGCCCATGGCGGCCAAGCTCCAGGCGGCGATCGAAAGCGCGTAGCCGACGCGGGTGCCGAAGCGATCGATCAGCGAGCCAAAGCCGAGCAGGCCGATCGCATAGGCGAACTGAAACCAAGACATGATTTCGCCAAATTGCGTGTTCGTCCAGTGCAGCTCATTGTCCAAAATGGGCTTCAAGAGCGACAGGATCTGGCGATCCATGTAATTGATGGTCGTCGCGAAGAAGAGCAGCGCGCACACCGTCCAGCGGTACCGACCCATGGCGGGCGGATTCGTGCTCGATTCGGTCGCAACGTCGGCAGTAGCCAGTGCCATGCCTTAAAATGCCTGGGCCGGAGAAAACGATCACCTGCTTTACTTGGTCGACCTCGGGGCCTGACGCGACGCATTGTACAGACCATGGCGATTCGCCTCGTCCGTGTGATCGAAAGCGGCCGACCCCGCATTAGTACAGGTGATGAACAATCGGTCGATCCTCTCGGTCCTCGGAGTGTTGGCTTTGGTGGGCTGCTCATCGCCCGCCAGCACCACGGGCAGCGGCGTACGCGGCGGCACCGGCGCTGACGGTAGCGGCGCCGGCACGGGGAACGGCTCGGGCAATTCGTCAGCCGGTGGCAACACGAGCACGACCCTCAACGTCAGCGACGACGGCGGGCCCGAAGCCGGCGACGTGATGAACGGCGTGTGCGCGAATCAATCCTTCAACTTGCAGCGCAAGCCCGCGGAGATTTTGCTCGTGCTCGACCGCTCTGCGTCGATGAATGATCCGCCAGACGGCGCGCCCTCCGGCACCGGCTCCAAGTGGTCGCTCGTAGTGCCCGGCATCGATCAAGTAGTGATGGCCACGAGCGCGTCCGTTTCATGGGGCCTGAAGGTGTTCCCGGAGGGTGACGGCGCAGAGTGTGCCGCGGGCTCGGTGACGAGCATGATTCCCGTGCCCATCGCAGCCATGAACGCCACGGCCGTAGTCAACGGCGTGATGGCAACGACGCCACAAGGCAATGGCACCCCGACTGGCGATGCGATCAACGCCGCCGTGACGTACCTCCAGACGCTCACCGACACGAATCCGAAGTTCATCTTGCTGGCGACGGATGGGGAACCGTCTTGCAATGGCACGACCAAGGACACCACCGGCGCGCGCACGCAGGCCGTGACGTCCATCACCGCCGCAGCGACCGCGGGCTTCAAGACGGCTGTGGTTGGTGTTGCCACTGACAAGGCGAGCGACACGCAAACGCTGAATGACATGGCGGTCGCGGGCGGGATGGCCCGCGCCGACACGAACCCACTGGCCACCAAATTCTACCTCGCCAGCACGGAAGACGAGCTGGTCACGTCGCTCGAGACCATCACCGGCCAAGTCGCGAGCTGTGTGTTCGACTTGACCGCCGTGCCGCCCGATCCGACGAACATCGCCGTGCATGTGAACAACACCAAAGCGCCACAAGATACGACTCACATGAACGGCTGGGACTACACTGGCGCCGACGACAAGCAGATCCAGATCTACGGCTCTTGGTGTGACCAGATCACGGCCGCCAACGCGAATACGGTAAACTTCGTATTCGGCTGCGTCGGCCAACCCCCGCCAGCCTGAACGCGACTCGACCCGCGACCTGAAAAGGGACAAGATGATGGGTCACGTCGCGCTTGCTCCGGGTCGCTCCGGACACCCCGATGAAGCCTCGCACCGTCCTCCTGTCTCTCGCGCTCTCTGCGCTTGCCGCCTGTTCGGGTAAGGTGATCTTGCTGAGTGGCGCGCCGTTGACTCGAGGCGGCGTGGCCGGCGCGACAACTGACGCCGGCAACGTGAGCACCGCTGGCAGCAGTAGCAGCCTGGGCAGCAGTGGCAGCACTAGCTTGAACGTCGACGCGGGCACGACGACTCTAGTGCAGTGTGCGGCCGGCCAGAGCACCACCGTGACCGGCACGGTGTTTGATCCACGCGGCCGTGTGCCGCTGTACAACGCAGTCGTTTTCGTGCCGGACGGGACTCCCCCACCATTCCAGCCCGGCGTGGCCTGCGAGACGTGCAAGACCCCGGTCCAAGCCAAGTCCGTCGCGCTGACCGACGCGACCGGCAGCTTCACGATCCAAGTGCCAGACGCGAATTCCGTGCAGTTGGTGGCGCAATTGGGGAAATGGCGCAGCTTTCCGACGTCCTTCGGCATCACCGCGTGTGGACCGAACAGCATTGCGGACCCGCTGCTGCACTTGCCCGCAAATCAGGCGCAGGGCAGCATCCCGAAGATCGCTCTCTCCACCGGCCACTCGGATGCGCTCGAGTGCCTGCTGAGGAAGATCGGCATCTCGGATTCGGAGTTCACGACCGACGCCGGCACCGGGCGCGTGAACATGTTCGTCGGCTGCATTGGTGATTCGGACAACAGCAGCGTGCCGCCTCGATTTGGCGCCAACAAATTCGCGCCAGCGCTCGGCGGGCTGAGCTTCCCGTCGACGAACGAGCTGTTCGACTCAGGGGAATTGAGCAACTACGACATGGTCATCTTCTCTTGTGAGGGTCACAAGTGCGACACCATTCAAACGCCGACGAATGTCGACAAATTGACGACCTTCGCCAACCAGGGCGGGCGCGTGTACCTCGACCATGATCATTACAATTGGCTCAATCACGCGAGCGACAAGATCGAGAGCGCAGCGCAGTTCAGCTCGAGCCCGAATGACATCCCGAGCCCGCTCACCGCGACGATCAACGCCATCCCGGCGTTTCCAAAGGGTCAAGCTTTTGCGCAGTGGCTCGTGAACGTCAACGCATCGACGACCCAGGGTTCGCTGCAGATTTTCTCCGGTAAAACGTCGGTCGAAAGCATCGATCCGAATCGAGCTCAATCCTGGATCTACAGCACCGACCCGGCCACCAAAGACACGTTCTATTTCACGATCGGCACACCCG
>DATHOI010000819.1:0-2435 GCA_035485095.1 Polyangiaceae bacterium
CGGCGCGGGGCAGCATGGGCCGGGTTTTGGCCTGCTCCGCGGCCGGAAACGCATGGCATTGCCCCGCCTGCCGGCTTCGATTAGCTTTCGCGCGTGGAGCTTGCTTTCAATAACGGCCCGGAAACAGCAGCAGCCGGAACCGCACTGAAAGCACTCTCACGGTTTTCGAGCGGTCGGGCCTCGGACCGCCGACACTCGAAGTGTGCACGAACTTGGGCCCATAGCTCAATCGGTCAGAGCCCCCGGCTCATAACCGGGTTGTTCCTGGTTCGAACCCAGGTGGGCCCACTGGCCCGTAGCTCGTGCTTTGTGTAGAGGTACGCTTGAGGAGCCGTTTTAGACAGTGACAATCCAGGCCCAAATCGAGAATCTCGAAAACTTAGCAGCGCTCGATGTGGAGCTGAAGGAGCTCCGCGACGCAGTCAATCTGGAACGCCAGGGGCTCGACGCCAAACGCACCACTTTGGCTTCTCTCGAAGAGCGACTTGCCCGTAGTCAGAAGAACTCTGGCGACATGGACAAGATGCGCGGCGACTTGATGGGCGAGGTCCGGCAAATGAGCATTCAAGTCGAACGCTCGCGCGAAAAGCTGTCGCGCTGCCGCACCGAACGCGAGGCGAACGCAGCGCAGCGCGAGATCGAAGAGCTGCGCAAGCTGTACCGCGATCGCGAAATAGAAGTGGAGAAGCTGGACGGCTTCTTGGAGCAGGCGCGGACCGACATGGCGCAGGTCACGACCGAGCGTGAGGCGCTGCTCGCGGATCTGGCCGCCGTCGAGGGCGAGACGGTGGGGCGGCTCGCGCAAGGCGAGGCGGTCGTTGCCGAGAAGGAAGCCATCCGCAAGGGCTTGGTGGCCAATGTCCCGCCCGTGCTGTACCGGCGTTATGAGCTCATCCGCGGACGCCGCGGCACCGCGATCTCGTCGACGACGGACGGTACGTGCTTGGCGTGCCACATGCGTCTGCCGCCGATGCTGTTTCAAGAGCTGACGCGCGAGAACAAGTTCGAGCAGTGTCCGAGCTGCAACCGCATCTTGTATTATCGGCCCGGCGCAGCGGGCGCTAGCAGCGAATCGGGCGCGCCTTGAGTGGTGGCGTGGCTCGGCCAAGCACCGCGTTGGAAAGCGTGTCGGTCTGAATGAAAGCCTGCCCGATCTGCGGACGGCTTTACCCCGACGACGCCGGGTTTTGCCCGGTTGATGGCTCGCAACTGACGAGCGCGACCCAGGTGCCGGTCCTGGCGGACAGCCAAGACGGCCGCATCGGCCAGCTGATCGCGGGCCGCTACCAAGTGCGCCGCGTGGTGGCGGACGGCGGCATGGGCCGCGTGTACGAGGCGCTCGACATGCAGGCGCGGCGCAACGTTGCGCTCAAGGTGCTGCACCCCGACGTGTCGCGCGACGAGATCGCCGTCCAGCGCTTCAAGCGTGAGTTCGAAGTGAGCAAGATGCTGCCCCACGATCACATCGTGGAGGTCTTGGATTTTCAGCCCACGACCGACGGCAGCTTCGTGCTGGTGATGGAGTTTTTGTACGGTGAAGAGCTGCGCTCCACGCTGAAGCGCGAGACCGTGATTCAGCCGGGGCGCACGATCCGCATGCTCAGCCAAGCGGCGATCGGCTTGGACGGCGCGCACGCGCGTAAATTCGTGCATCGCGATCTGAAGCCCGACAACCTATTTTTGTGCCAGACGAGCGACGGCGACATCACCAAAGTCTTGGACTTCGGCTCCGCGAAGGACAAAGGCGAGTCAGCCAAGAAGCTCACCGTGATGGGCACCACCATCGGCTCGCCGTTCTACATGGCCCCGGAGCAGGCGCAGGGGCTCGACACGCTGGACCATCGAGCAGACGTGTGGGCGCTGGCTGCCATCGTTTACGAGTGCGTGGTTGGGCGCGTGCCGTTCATCGGCAACAACGGCCCGAGCATTCTGCTCGAGATCCTGACCAAAGATCCCAAGCCTCCGAGCGAGCTCGGTAAGGATCAAAAATACCCTGTCCCGCCCACGCTCGATCGCGTCATGGCTCATGCGTTCAAGAAGAACGCGAGTCTGCGCATCGCCTCGGTCGGCGCGCTCGCGGACGCCGTGGGTGCCGCGTATGGCCTCACGGGTGGCCACAAAGAGTGGGCGACGACCAGCGAAGCGGATCTGAACGCGCGCGTGACTGCAGCGATGCCAGCACTCATGGCCAGCGTTCAAGCGCCGCGTGGCGCCAACGTGGCAGACTCGTTCTTCGGCGAGTCGGACAGTCTCGACGCGATGGGTGACCCGTTCGCGGGCGCGTCGGCGCAAGCGGCGGTCGTGCCGGCAGCGCCCGCTTACGCCGTCGAGCCGATGCCACAGAGCCAGTTCATCGCGGGCGTGCCGAAGAGCTCGAACAGCACGCTGCTCGTGCTCATGGTGGGTGGCGGCGCGTTGTTCGTCGGCATCGCGTT
>DATHOI010000820.1:0-9394 GCA_035485095.1 Polyangiaceae bacterium
ACAACATGCGCCAAGTTTTCAGACGCTCGCCGCAGCGTCTTCCGGCTCGTCGTCGTCGACCGCGCCCTCTTCTTCCAGGATCGCGCCGTGGCACTTCTTGAATTTCTTACCAGAGCCACAGGGGCACAAGTCATTGCGTCCGATCTTCGGCGCGGGTGGTGCAGAGCGGCGCGCTTGAACGGGCAACGGCGCTGCTTCCGGTAGCGGATCGCCGTCCCCCGGGTGACGCGCGATGGCGGCTTCCAACTCGGCGCGGTGCCTCGCCTCGGCCTGAGCCTCTAGCGCGGCGAGCTCCTCTTGGCGGTGCGCTTGCACCTCGAACAGCTTCACCAGCACCGTGCTGGAGATCTTGGCCATCATGTTCAAGAAGAGGTTGTAGCCCTCCTTCTTGTATTCGTTCTTCGGGTCGCGCTGGCCGTAGCCACGGAGACCAATGCCGTCCCGCAAATGCTCCATGTTGGACAGGTGGTCGACCCAGCCTTCATCGATGCCTTCCACGTAGATATGCCGGAAAGCGCGCAGCAAAATGTCGCTGCCGAGCTCTTTCTCCTTGGCTACGTAGGCGGCTTCGGCAAAGCGATACAGCTCGCGCACGAGCATTTCCGAATCACCGATCTCGTCGATGCTCTTTTCTGGATCGATCCGGAAGTGCTCGCGGAAGCCTTGGTGGATGCTCTTCCAATCCCAGTCTTCGGCTTGCTTGTTGGGTGGGCAGCTCTCTTCCACCATCGCGCCAACCACGCGATCGAGCAAATCTAGCACGCGCTCGCGCTGCTCGGACAAACCCTGCGGGATGAGCTCGGTGAGCTCTTCGTACACGCTGATCGGCGTGCGCGAGCGGCGACCCTCGAGGTCGAGCTTCACGCCCCACATTTGGTACACCTCGCTCTGTAGTGAAGACAGCTCGACCAGCGTTTCGGCTTTCTTCAGCTCCTCCACCGTGGGCGCGCGGTTCTTGCCGTTCTCGTCCGTCGGGCGGAGCTGCGGTTCGCAGAAGAAACCGACCAACTGCGCGACGAGCGGCGCGGTCCTCTCCTTGACCTGCGGGTCGCCGGGAATTTTTCGCGTTTCACCGGTAGATTTACCGGTTTCGTCGATCTCTTCGGGTGCGTAACGGCCGAGCAGCAGCTGCTGGCGCAAAGTGTACACCGTCTTGCGCTGCGCGTTCATCACGTCGTCGTACTCGAGCAGATTCTTGCGAATGTCGAAGTTGCGTTCTTCGACCTTGCGCTGCGCGTTTTCGATGCTGCGCGAGACCAGCGGATGCTCGATGGGCTCGTCGTCGGGCATGCCCATGCGATCCATCAACCCCTTCACGCGGTCACCGGCGAAGATACGCATCAAGTCGTCTTCGAGCGACAAATAGAACTTGCTGTAACCCGGGTCACCCTGGCGGCCCGCGCGACCGCGGAGCTGATTGTCGATGCGACGCGACTCGTGCCGCTCGGTGCCAATGATGTACAGGCCGCCGAGAGCCACGACCTCGTCGTGCTCGACCTTGCAAGCTTCGGCGATCTCGGTGAGCAGCGCTTGGTACTCTTCCGGGTGCGTCTCGGGCGTCTTGCCGGCCTTCTTGAACTGGTCGGTGGCGATCATCTCGGCGTTGCCGCCGAGCATGATGTCGGTGCCGCGGCCGGCCATGTTCGTGGACACCGTGATCGCGTTCTTCTTGCCCGCTTGCGCGACGATGAACGCCTCGTTCTGGTGGTGCTTGGCATTGAGCACGTGGTGCGCGATCTTCTTTTTGGCTAAAATGCGCGCGATCGCCGAGCTCTTCTCGACACTGGTCGTGCCGACGAGCACGGGTCGCCCTGCTTCGTGGTGCGTGAGAATGTCGCGCGTCAGCGCGTTGAACTTCTCGCGCTCCGTCTTGTAGACGACGTCGTGATCGTCCAGGCGGATGTTCGGCTTGTTCGTGGGGATCGCCGTCACGTCGAGCTTGTACGTTTCGGAGAACTCGTGCGCCTCGGTCTCGGCCGTACCCGTCATGCCTGCGAGCTTGTTGTACAAGCGGAACAGGTTCTGAAACGTGATCGTGGCCATGGTGCGGCTTTCCTCTTGGATGCGCACGTTCTCCTTGGCCTCGACCGCTTGATGTAGGCCGTCGCTCCAACGGCGACCGGCGAGCACGCGGCCCGTGAACTCGTCGATGATCAGCACCTTGCCGTCCGGCGACACCATGTAGTGCTGGTCGCGCTTGTACAGCGCGTGAGCACGCAAGAGCTGATTGAGAATGTGCAACGTCTGCACGTTCACCGGATCGTACAGATTTCCGATGTTCACGAGGCGCTGCACGGTCTCCACGCCTTCATCCGTCAGCGTGGCGCTGAAGCCCTTCTCGTCGACGTTGTAGTGCTCGTCCTTGACGAGCTTGAGCACGACCTCGTTCAGCGTGCGGTATTTCTCGCTCGCAGCGTCGGCGGCGCCGCTGATGATGAGCGGGGTGCGCGCCTCGTCGATCAGAATCGAGTCGACTTCGTCCACGATCGCGTAATTCAGCGGGCGCTGCGCGTATTCCAGCGCGCTGAACTTCATGTTGTCGCGTAGGTAATCGAAGCCGAATTCGTTGTTCTGGCCGTAGCAGATGTCGCACTGGTACGACTTCTTCTTCTCGTCATCACCCTGCTGGTTGACGATCGTGCCGATGCTCAAGCCGAGCCACTTGTACAGGCGACCCATCCACTCTGCGTCGCGCGTGGCCAGGTAGTCGTTCACCGTGATCAGGTGCACGCCTTTGCCTTCGAGCGCGTTCAAGTACACGGGCAAGGTCGCCACGAGCGTCTTGCCCTCGCCGGTGCGCATTTCGGCGATCGAGCCCTTGTGCAAGACCATGCCGCCCAAGAGCTGCACGTCGTAGTGCCGCATCTTCAGCACGCGCCGGCTGCCCTCGCGGCAGACTGCGAAGGCATCGACCAAGATGTCGTCGAGGGTCGCGCCGTTGTCGAGCTTCTGCTTGAACTCCGCAGTCTTCGCTTGAAGCTCGGCGTCGCTGAGCTTCATCAACGCTTCTTCACGCGCGCCGATTTGGACGACCAACGGCTGCATTCGTTTGACAGCGCGTTCGTTCGACGTGCCAAAGAGCTTCTTCGCTACCCAGGTGAGCATGTTTTCTTTTGTCCACTCGCGAGAGGCGACGCGAGTCTCTAGCGACTCGATCGCCCCGAAAAAACGGCAATCCTTTCGGAGGCAGGGGAGGGCCCGCGAAAGCCCAGGGAAGCTAATCCCGAGGGCTTCTGCGTGCCAGCCTCCGTTTTCACGCGCTGGCGCCAGTTCGGAACCGGCGATTGGAGCCTAAACGATTGGAATAACGACAATTTCTTCGACTTCATGATTCAGGATTCGGTCGGCTGAAAGGTCGAATCGGTTGAACGTGGCTCCGTGCGCCGGGCTCCACCGGGGAAACCGTCGACCCGAGGCTTTTAGTTCCCAATCGAGGCTCGGACCTTCCCCTGCTGAGTCGCGCGCTCATGTGCTCTTGGCTTTGATGGTCACGAAGCTCGCGTGGCCCCTCGCAGCCTTCGGCGTCGCGTAACGTCCGGGCGCGCGATGATTCCCTCGCTACTTCGATCTGCTGCGAACGCGGTCGAGCAAGACGTTGGGCACACGGCGCGTCTAGCACGCAGGCGCCGGGCGCAGACCGGCTGACGTGAGCGGCGGGCTCTTTGCCGGAGCTCGCCCGCGAGATCGCAGCGCTGGGGATGTTATTTCGGGCTGGAATTCGGCCCGACCCCTGGGCTTGCCTTTCGGGGTGCCGCAACGTCGTTGCTCCTTTGAAGCCGCTCCGCGACGCCGAAGGCTGTGACGCGACTCGCGTCGTTGCGTGACCATCAGTAACGCGGCCGCGTTTGATGCGGCGCGGGTCGCGTGAGCGCTAGCTGCGGTGCGCGATGCGATGCTTTTGGCGCGCGGCGCCTTGTTCGAAAACTTTGCGCTCTTCATCGCTGTGGAGCTCGAGCGCCGGGACCTCGCAGGGTCGGCCGTCGTCGCCGAGCGCGACGTACACGACGAACGCGGAGTTGGTGTGTGTCGTCTCGCCGGTGATCGGATTTTCAGAGTGCACGCGCACGGCAGTTTCGATCGAAGTGCGACCGACGTAGGACACGTGCGCTTCACACAGCAAGAGCGCGCCGACGTGTACCGGTTCGCGGAACGTCATCGAGTCGATCGCGATCGTGACGCATGGGCGTTGGGCGTGACGCATGGCGCAGATAGCGCCCGCCTCGTCGACGATGCGCATGATCACGCCGCCGTGCACGTTGCCGAAGCCGTTCGAATGCTCCGGCGTCATCAACTGGTGAAGCATGACCTTGGTCTTGGCGGAGGATTTTTTTCCGGCGTTGTTCATGCTTTTTCCAAAATGTTTCGCGCCTCTCAACTGAGCGCTAGGGGATTTTGCCAAACCCCGGCCGATGAGTGCTACACCCCAAAGCTCGTTTTTTGGGATGGATCTTTTTTACCCCATCATCCTCATCAGCTCGCTGATTTTCGTTCACGAGTTGGGCCACTTTCTGTTCGCCAAGGCGTTCGGCGTGAAAGTGCTGACCTTCAGCCTAGGTTTTGGGCCGAAGGTGCTGAGGTTGCGCGGCCGCGAGACTGAATATTGCGTCTCGCTGATCCCGCTCGGCGGGTACGTGCGCATGCTGGAAGCAGCCAAGGGCGACATCGTGCTGCCCGAGGACCGCAAGCGCACGTTCGAGTCGCTGTCCGTCTACAAGCGGATCGTGATCGTGCTGGCGGGTCCGGCGATGAATCTGATCTTCCCCGTGCTGCTCTACTTTGCGGTGTTCGTCGGTGACGGTCCGTTTTTGCCGCCGACGGTCGGCGTCGTGCTGCCAGGTCACCCCGCGGAGGGCAAGTTGATGCCGGGCGATCGCATCATGGCGGTCGACGGCGAGGAGGTCGCGACCTTCGACGAGGTCAAGCGCATCATCACCAAGAGCCCGGGAAAAGTGCTGCACTTCAAGGTCTTCCGCGACAATCGTTACGTCGATGTGGAGGTGACGAGCGAAGAAAAAGTGGAGCGGCGCGAGCTCGACATTACCGAGCGCGTCGGCTCGATTGGCATCGAAACCAGCGCGCCTTCCGCGGTAATTGGCGTGCCGAACGCGGAGTCTCCCGCGTACCGCGCGGGCCTGCGTACGTTCGACATCGTGACCAACGTGGGCGGTGTACCCGTGAAGCGCTTCAAGGATCTGAACGAAGCATTCGGCGACAACGCGGGCGAGACGTTGCCCATTACGTATCTCCGACCGGTGACCGTGCCGAACGCGCTCGGCGGCTTGGCGGACGTCGCCGTATTGGAAGCGGGCGTGGTTGCGCTCACGCCGGATGCCAGCGGCACGACGCTGTTCGAGCGCACTGGCCTCGAGCTCGCCGACTTGTACGCTGCGGTCGTACCGGACGACGGCTATTGGTACAAAACCGGGCTACGCCCGGGCGACAAGATCCTGAAATTGGATGACGAGCCCGTCACGGCTTGGTCCACGTTTCGTGAGCGCGTGCTCGCGCAACCCGATCGGCCACATCACATCGATTACCAAGCTTCGCGGGACGGCGTCGTGCGCTCCGGTAGCTTCACGGTACGGCGTGAGGATTTCACCGACGACCACGGACAGTCCTTCTCGTTTTACGTGCTGCAGATTCAGCATTGGATCCCGCTCGCACCGGAAGACAAAGTCGAGCATTCGGCTCCGATTCGCTATGCGTTCGAGAAAGCGCTCGAGCAAACCGCTGACGTGACGCACTTCGTGATGGTCAGCATCGTGCGCCTGATCGAGGGCCGAATCAGCCTCAAATCGCTGTCGGGACCGATCACGATCTACGAGGTCGCCGGTGAAGAAGGCCGCAAGGGTGCCGATCATTTCATCTGGGTGATGGCGCTGATCAGCATCAACCTCGGCCTATTCAATCTGCTACCGATCCCGGTGCTGGACGGCGGACACCTGCTGTTCTTTGCGATCGAGAGCTTGCTGCGTCGGCCGCTGCCGCTGCGGATGCGCGAGCTCGCGCACGTCGTGGGCATGGCCATTTTGGTTGGGCTCACGCTGTTCGCGTTCAAGAACGACCTGGAGAAGCGTTGGGACGCAAACGCGCAGGCGGCGAAGGGATCGCGAGGCTGAGCGTTGCACGAGTCGGGTGAGGATTCATCGTCGATCCCGTCGAGCGCGCGCACGGTCGCGGTCCAGGCCGTGTTGCGCGTGTTGCGCGACAGCGCGTTCGCAGCCGCGGCGTTGTCTGCCGAGCTCGAGCGCGCGCCCGGCCTGAGCGACCGCGATCGCGCGCTCGCTACCGAGCTCTTGTACGGTACGCTGCGCGTGCGCGCCGCTCTGGACGCGCGACTCGAGCCACTTGCGCCGCGTGGCCTCAAGGATTTACCGGTGCGCGCCGAGCTGCTCGTTGCGGCCTATCAATTGTTGTCGCTCGACCGCATTCCGGCGTTTGCCGCGGTGAACGCTGCGGTCGGCGCCGTACGCGCGCTACGCGGTCCGCAAGTGGCCGGCTTTGCCAACGCAGTGTTGCGCAGGCTGGCCCAGGGCGACAAGCTCGACCCCAAGGCTGCCGCTCGCCAGAACGTCGCGCCTTGGTTGGTCGAGGCGTTGACGAAGTCGGTGGGTGAAGAAGAGACCGACGCGTTGATTCAAGCGCAAGCCGAGAGAGTCGTCGGATTGCGGCTGGTTGCGGGGCGCGCCCTGCCCGGCTGGCTCGCCTCGAGCGCGGTCGGGCGCGCGTCGCCCCGTGCGCGTCTCGTGCAGGGCGTCGGCGACCCGCGCAAGCGCGAAGGCTACGCGGAGGGCGCGTTCGTCGTGCAAGAAGAGGGCGCTCAAGCGATTGCGCTCGCGCTTGGCGCGCGGCCGGGTGAACGCATTCTCGATGCGTGCGCCGGGCGCGGGCAGAAAACGTCACTGCTCGCCGAGCAAGTCGGCGACTCCGGTACGCTGTGGGCGACCGACGCGTACCCGAAGAAGCTCGAAGCGCTGCAGGCTGAGTTCGCTCGCTTGAAACTGCGCATCCCCGAGACGCGCGCGGTCGATTGGACGGTCGGTGTCGCAGACGTGCCAGCCGATTTCGATCGCGTGCTGGTGGACGCGCCGTGCACCGGGACCGGTACGCTGCGCCGCCGACCAGAAATCGCGGCTCGTCTTCAGCCGAGCGACCCAGCGCGACTCTCCGCACTGGCGGAGATCATTTTGCGATCCGCGGCGAAGCGCGCAAAGAGCTCAGGGCGCGTGGTGTTTGCGGTGTGCAGCGTGCTCGAGGCGGAGTGCGAGTCACTCGTAGCGCGCGTGGCTGACGTGCTCGAGCCCGCGCCGTTCGATTGCTCGGAGCTGTCCGCGCTCGTGTCGGACGGAGCGACGGCGTTTCGCATTGGGCCGACGCGCTTCGAGACGGACGGCTACTTCGCCGCTAGCTTCGTCAAACGCTGAGCTCTGGCAGTCTTTGAAGCCGGCTCCCCGAAATGTCGCTCCACGCCGAGCCGCCGCCGATGAAATGACTATGGTGTCACCGGCCCCACCTCTTGTAAGTGGGGGGAGCAGGGCTGTATTCGCTTGAATTTACTGCGTGATCAGCTCGGGGTCGCCCAAGAATTCGAAGTGCATCGTGTCCCGCAGGTCGGGGTCGCGACCGAGCCAATAGAAGCCGTAGCGCTCGAAGCCGTCGATCCAGCAGCGTGGTAGCGCCGCACGCTCGAACACGTTCTCGCTCGGGCCTTTGCAAGCGGGGTTGTTGGGCCACGGTGACACGCAGCCGCAACACGGATTGCGCTCGGGGTCGATGTCGATCGCGATACCAAACAAGTGGTTCGATATTTCCCCGCCGCGATAGGTGTTGGCTTGTCGGAAGCCGCCGACCGCGCGCGGCACGTAGCGCTCGTGAGGCCCGGTGCAGGTGCGGCGGATGTAGTGTTCCACACAGCGCAGCGCGGGCGCGACCTTCTTGTGGATCTGCAGCGGCAAGCCCATGAAGCGCACGCTCACCGCGCTCGAATAGGCTTTCTCCTTATTGTAACGCTCGAGCCCGAAGCCCTCGACATTGCCGTATCGCTCGGCGCGATACCGAAGCGCGCGCTCATGCGCGGCTTCGTTCAGCGAGCCATGTTTGACGAAGCTCGACCGAATCAAAAATTTCTGTGGCTTCTGTACTGGGCAAGCGTGCCGTGCCGGCTTCTTTTCACGCGTGCGCTCCGCGGCGTCGCTCTCTGGCAGGAGCGCACAGAGCACCGCGAGGACCACCAAGCCCGGCAGCGCAAATCGAGAAAATGCCTGCATTATGCGGACTTTGCGACCCAGGCGCGCGCGTTGCGGAACAGCCGCAGCCATGGCGCGTCTTCGGCCCAACCTCGGGGGCGCCAGGAATATTGCACGCTGCGAAACACTCGCTCGGGGTGCGGCATGAGCAGCGTGACGCGGCCATCGCGGTTGCATAGCCCAGTGATGCCGTGCGGTGAACCGTTGGGGTTTTCCGGATAGTGGTCCGTCACTTTCCCGAAGTGATCGACGTAGCGCGCACCAACCAGCCCGCTCGCGTCGAGCGCCGCGCGCGCCGCGTCGCTCGTGAACTCCGCGCGCCCCTCACCGTGCGCGACGGCGATGGGCAGGCGAGAGCCGCGCATTCCGCTCAGCAAGATAGAAGGGCTGTCCGTGACCTCCACCAAGCAGACGCGCGCCTCGAACTGCTCCGAGCGGTTGCGTACGAAGCGTGGCCAGAGCTCTGCGCCCGGGATCAACTCGCGGAGGTTCGACATCATTTGGCAGCCGTTGCACACGCCGAGGGCGAAGGCGTCGCTGCGCCCGAAGAATTGCGAGAGCTCGCGACGAGCACGGTGGTTGAATAGGATCGATTTCGCCCAACCCTCGCCTGCGCCAAGTACGTCCCCGTACGAGAAGCCGCCGCACGCAGCCAGGCCCCGGAACGACGACAACTCGACTTTTCCGGACAAAATGTCGGTCATGTGCACGTCGATCGCTTCGAAGCCCGCTCGGTCGAAGGCGGCCGCCATCTCGATCTGACCATTGACCCCTTGCTCGCGCAAGATCGCGACCTTCGGGCGTGCGCTGCCCGCTTGGACGCCACTCGAGATATCTTCATTCGGGTCGAAGCTGAGCTCGACGGACAACCCCGGGTCGCGCAGATCCAGACGCGCCTCGTGCTCCTGATCGGCACACACGGCATCGTCACGCAGGCGCTGAATACGGTGCGTCGTCTCTGACCAAAGCGCGCGCAGCGTGGCGCGGTCGTCCTCGAAGAGCCGCTGCTTGCCGCGACGAATCGTGATGCGCTCGTCGCTGCTGAGCGTCCCGATGGTGTGCACAGCGTCAGCCAGACCGTGCGCTGCGAATGCGGCTCGGACGCTCGCTATGTCACTGCTCTGTACCTGCAACACCGCGCCGAGCTC
>DATHOI010000821.1:0-4975 GCA_035485095.1 Polyangiaceae bacterium
GCGCGGCTTTTCTCCGAGCTTGATCTGCGGTTCGTGCGGTGAATTGCTGAAGTGTCCGAATTGCTCGGTGTCACTGACGTTGCACCGCTCTGCGGGCGAATCCCTGCAATGTCACTATTGCGACTACAGCGTCGCGGTGCCGAAAACGTGCGCTAAATGCCACGCCGCGCGGCTCACCGAGGAAGGCTCGGGCACTGAGCGCATCGAAGCCACGCTCAAACAGGCCTTGCCCACGGCGCGCGTTGCGCGGCTCGACCGCGACGTAGCGGCGGGTGCCAAGAGCGAGGCCGTGCTCGACCGCGTGCGCGCCGGTGAGGTGGACATTTTGGTGGGCACGCAAATGGTGACCAAAGGGCATGATTTGCCGAATGTTACCCTGGTGGGCGTGCTCAACGCGGACTCGGCGTTGAGCATGCCGGATTTTCGGGCTTCGGAACGCACGTTCCAGCTCTTGGTCCAAGTCGCCGGGCGAGCCGGGCGAGGCGACACGCCCGGCCGCGTCTTGATTCAAACGCGGCAACCCGAGCACCCAGCGATCGCCTACGCGGTGCTGCACGACGTGCCCGGCTTCATCGAGCGAGAGCTGCGCGATCGCGAGGAAGTTCGGTTTCCGCCCTTTACGCGGCTGGCGCTGGTGCGCTTCGACGCCCTCGACGAAGGCCAAGCGCTGGCTGAGTGTGAGCGCGTCGCGGCCATCGCTCGGGGCGCCGCGCCGAGCGGAGTGGAAGTGCTCGGGCCGACGGCGGCCCCGTTGGCGCGCCTGCGCAATCGCTACCGCTTTCGCTTTGTGCTCCGCGCCGTAGAGAGGAAGCCGCTCCGCGACGCGCTCCTCGCTGTGGCGCGCGCGAGCGTGAGCCGCCTCGTGCGCGTGGCGATCGACGTCGACCCGGTCAACATGCTTTGAGCGCCAGGCTCGACGGCACTGAGATACCCCCAAAAAAACTGACGAACGCCGGCCAGAGTCTCGGGCTAGACTCAGCCCGCCGATGACGCGCGCCGGTTTTTTCTCTCTCGCCCTATCGGTTCTGGGGCTGCTCGTCTCGGGGCGAGCGCAGGCGTTCGAGCGCGAGTGGCACGTGGGTGGGGGTCTTGGGCTCACCGCGTATCCGCAATTTTACTCGGCTGGACCTGCCTTGGGTGTGAACGCGGGTTATGGCGTCTCGGACGTGTTCGACGTCAAGCTCGAGCTGCTCGGCTCTTGGCACGACTACGATCCGAATCGCGCGTTGCCCGCCAAGCATGCGGATCCGTACTCGGTTGCGGCTGGGCTCTCTTACAAGCTCGACGTGCTGCAGTGGATCCCCTACGCGGCCGTGCTGGTCGGCTTTCAGCACGTGGCCGGCGCGTTGCCCGTGGCTGAGCCGTTCCATCGTGACGACGGCATCGCCGCGCTCGTGCTCGGTTTGGACTACGCCATGACTCGCAATTTCGGGCTCGGCCTGTCGCTGCGCAGCGACATGTTGCTTTCCTCACCGACCAATGGTGAGTCGCTCACGACGATGTTGCGGGCGGAATATCATTGGGGATTTTGAGGGGATTTCTGCTCGCCTGTGTGTGCGTCGTGGCCTGCGACCGCGGCGCGCACG
Organism: Polyangiaceae bacterium; assembly: GCA_035485095.1. Taxonomy (GTDB): domain Bacteria; phylum Myxococcota_A; class Polyangia; order Polyangiales; family Polyangiaceae; genus PMG-095. Next base: position 1,587 of record DATHOI010000821.1, read on the forward strand.
GTGCCCCGAAGGTGAGCTCGAGCGCGCCGCCGCCCTTGTCACACGCTGCGTTGCCGATTGCTTCGGGCGCCCCCGCAGTGAGCCCGCCGGAAACCGCGGGCTTTGCGGCGCTCGTGCGGGCCGAGCGTTGGCTCGACGCGCGCACGGCGATCGAAGCGTTGCCTGAAGCGCAGCGCGCTGAGCCCGCGCTGCGCTTCGTGCGTGCGCGCGTCGCTTTGGAGCTGGGCGACGCCCAAGCGGCGCTCCACGAGCTCGACGGGCTCGACCCATTGCTGCCGGTGCTATCAGCGCAGATCGCGGACACTCGCGCGCGCGCTCAGCTGAAGGCAGGTCCGTTTTCGGAAGCCGCACGGTATTTCGAGCGTCGCGGCGATACCGAAGGGCTGCTCCTGGCCGCGTCGGCGTATGCACAAGACAGCGCGCTCCCGAAGGCGCGCCTGACCGTCGAGCGGGCGCTGGGGCGACTCGGCAAATCCAAACGCATCCGTGACGCGGAGGTACGCGCTCGCGCGTTGCGGGCACAAATTGCCCTGCAAACGGGCGACAAATTCACCTCGAACGCAGACTATCGCTGGCTGGCAACCAGCGCGCCGCTACGCCCGGAGTCGGACGTCGCAGCGGAAGCCCTGGAGCAGGCGGGCGGCGTCAATCGCCTCTCGAAGACGGAGCGCCTCGACCGCGCGAGTGCCCTGGCTGAGGCGGGTCGCGTCGCTGCCACCGACGCGGAGCTCGTGCTCGTGCCGAGTGCGCCGGGCGGCGCACCACCCGTGGGCCGGTTCACGTTTTTGCGTGCGTTCGCGTTGTACGCGTCGCGCGGCGACTACGCCAAGGCCGCCGAGCTCTTCGAGCGCGCCGCGCGCGAAGATCCGGTGGGCGCGCCGAAATCGCTATTTTTCGCGGCGCGCGCGCTGTCGCGTGCGCAAGCGGACGACCGCGCGATCGCCGGCTATGAGCGAGTGTGCCGGCAATTTCCGAAAACGGCATGGGCCGAGCAGGCGCAATATCTGTCCGCGCGTTTGCGCTTCATCGCTGGTGAATTCAGTAAGGCGCGCGCGCTGTACGACGTGTACTTGGCGGCGTTCGGCAAACGCGCGCGTTTCGGGAGCGACGCGAGCTATGAACGCGCGCTGTGCGCCCTCGAAACTGACCAGCCCGCTGCCGCCGCGACGAGCTTCGAGCGCCTCGCAGAGCGCGCGAATGAGCGCCGCGTCAAGGCCCGCCTACACTATCTGGAAGCGCTTTCGCTCGCGCTCGCCAATCAAAAATCGAAGGCGGTCGCTGCCTTCACGCGCGTTGCGCAAGATGAGCCGCTGTCCTTCTTCGGCCTCGCAGCACGGGCCAGGCTAAAAATCGTGGCCGCCGAGGTGCCGCCGCTGATCGCCGAGAGCCACCCGACTGCGCATCCGCAGCTCGCGCTCGCGTTGCCGCCTGAAGTGGCTGCGCTCAATCGCCTCGGGCTCGCGCGCGACGCCGAACGCGAGCTCAGCCACCAAGAGGGCGCAGTGGAACGCGCGTACGCGCCGCGCGGTAGTGAGGCGCTGTGTGAGGAATACGGACAGCTCGGTGTGGCTCAACGACGCTACAAGGTCGCGCAAGACATCGTGCGCGGTGAAGCGCTAGAGCAATCGCCCACCGAAGCCAACGCATGGGCGTGGCGTTGCGTGTACCCGAGCCCATATCCGGATGTGGTCGAGGCCGCGGCCCGACGGGAAAATGTGAGCAAGGCGCTGATCTACGCGGTCATGCGCCAAGAGAGCGCGTTCGATCCAGGCGCGAGCTCCCCGGCCGGCGCGTCTGGCTTGTTACAGCTCATCGCGCCGACCGCGCGCCGGCTCGCCGATTCGCTGCACGAGCCGTTCGTAGAATCTGCGCTACTCACGCCCGACGGCAACGTGCGTTACGGCGCGCAGTACCTGGCCAGGCTGAGCGGGCATTTCGCGGGCAACTTGGCGCTCGTCGCGGCGGCGTACAACGCCGGCCCCGACGCCGTCTTTCGCTGGCTGAGTGCACCCGAAAAAATCGGCATCGACGCCTTCGTCGCTCGCATCCCGTTCGAAGAAACCCGCAGCTACGTCGAGCGCGTGCTGGGCAACTTGGCGCGCTATCAATACCTGGAAGGTGGAGCTGCGGCAGTCTCGGCGCTCAATTTGGATTTGCCGCACGCGCCTGCGAAGCCAGACGATTTGTTTTAGCGCCTAGCGCGCGGCTTCAGCCCCGCCTGCTTTCGCGCCGCGAGATCTGATGTCGAAGTTTAAACTTCAGATCTGAAACGAAACAGGCGTAGCCAACGCCGGTAGTGGTCGGACTTTGAAAAATACGCTCGAAAATCACGGAAATCTCAGTTCGAGCCCCAAGCTCGCGGCAAGCGAAGCCGCCGGCGTTCTCCACACCTCTTGCCGATACCCGAGCCCGTAGAATTCGAGCGCGACAGGTGTCAGTGACTTCAGTACGTCCAGATTTACTAGCAGTCTCAGCGGGCCGACGAGCACAGGGTCGACTTCTGCGCGCAGGCCGGCCGAGAGATCGAGCAAGTGTCGCACGACGAGCGGAGGCTGCGCGCCGATTCCGACCACGCGCAGCGAGCCCGCATTGACCAGCGCACAACCGGCGAACCAACTGGCAGCCCAACACGGCGCCAGCCCGCCGTCGAGCAGCGACACCTGCACGATCCCGCCGGGCACGCTGCGGTCTGCCGCAAACTGATCGCTGAGCTCCGCCACGAGCTCGAACCAAGCTGAGCGCACTCCGCCACCCACCCGCGCGCCAAACGCGAGCCCCGGCGTGGCGCCAAGCGCGCCGACCGCAGCGACACGGAGCGCAACGGGCAACGCAGCCGCGCTCCCCGGTCGAGCGTGCACGGGCAAAGTTCGAGCTGCGTCCATCGGCAACTTTTGCAGCGCCGGCGCGCTCGGCAGCGGGTCTACGCTCGCCATTGCGGACGCCTCAGGTGCGCTCTCTGAGGCTTCTTTCTTGGGGGCTGTAGCGGGGGCTGCAACATTGTCGGCAGCCGGAGCTGCGCCCAGTGCGGCACTCGGATCGAGCGCGATGCTGATCGCGAGCGCCAGTGACGCCACGAGCTCATCGCAATTTTCAACCTTATCGCTCAGCTCGCGCGAACCAACGATGATGCCATGGTCATCGACCAAGCTCATGTGCGCGCGCAGGCCCGCGTCCGTATCGGTGATCTCGACTGTGATGGCGCGACGCGCTGTGGGTAAAAACGGGTCGTAACCGAGTCGCTCGCTGACCGCGCTTTTCAATGCATTCCGGTCTGGGCAATGTGCCGCGCGATCACTGCGCGCATATTCGAGCCGAGTGCCGTCGCCCGGGGCCGCTTGCGCGACGCGCGTGCAAAACGTCATCGCAGCGACCAGCGGCACGCCGACGCG
>DATHOI010000822.1:0-2830 GCA_035485095.1 Polyangiaceae bacterium
GCTAGGACGGCGGAGTCACACCCTTCGCTCCATGCTCGGCGAAGTAGGCGCGCAGCACCTCACGTGCCAGCATCGCTGCTTTGATTTGCCAGCTCGGATTGTTCACCACCAGCGCCGAGATCGCGACCTCGGGCTTGTCCGCCGGCGCAAAGCCAATGAACCAAGTGTAGTAGCGATTGTCTTTGTAGCGAGTCAGCGTCCCAGTTTTTCCGGCCACTTGGATGCCGGGCAGGTACGGCGTGCCGTGCTCGTCGTGGAAGCTCTTGAAGGCCGAACCGTTCTCTACTGTCTCGCGCATCATTTTGGTGAGCTCACTGGCAGTCTCGGGCTTCACAGCGCGGCGCAGTACGCGCGGCGGCCGATCATCTTTCCAGAGCTCGTCTTGCCCCTTGAAAACGGCCGACACGATGCGCGGCTCGAGCGCGGCTCCGCCGTTCGCCACGGTTTGGGCCAGCTCTGCAGCCGCTAGGGGCGAGAGCGTCGTGTTCCAAAAGCCCGCCGAGCTCCGCGCGAATTCCAATGGATCTTCGGGGATATTGATCTGTGGCGCTTCGTTGGCCACGGCGAAGGGCAACGGCGCGCCGAAGCCGAACGCGCCACCCATCGTGGATACGTCTTCGGGCGTCAGATGCTTCTGTGCCAAGCGTGCGAAGACGACATTCAAGCTGCGCCCGAGCGCCATGGCCATGGTCGCGCACCACTTGTCACGCACGGGGTCGTCGACCAGCTCGTCCGGCGAAATGCGACTCTTCCCCCCGTGGTAGCACTGCTCCGTTTCGGCGTTGAGCCCGGCACGCTCGATCAGCGCCGCGCTGGTCACGACCTTGAACACGCTGGCAGCCGGCGCCTCCGCGCGAGCGTTCACGTCGAACTTGTCGTTCGCATTGACGTAGCTCGCATAGGCCAAGACGCGACCGGTCTTGACCTCGAGCATCACGACTCCGCTTTCCGGAATCCGAAATTTCTGCATCTGCGCGCGCGCTGCTCGCTGCACCACCGGGTCGAGCGTGAGCTGGGCTTCACGCCCTTCGCTGAGCGGAGCCATCACGCGCTGCGGCCGCAGATCGAGCCGCATCAGGTCGAGCCCATCCAGCTTGGGCATCTCGGCGACGTTGCGTTCGAGGCGACGCAGCGGGCTTTCCAGGCTGACCTTGCCGCGCACCACTGGCACCAGCGCGGCGATGATGCCCACCGCGGCGGCCAGGCCGAGCCATTTACCCATGCGTCGCATTAGCCCAACACGAGTTACCGGGGTCGGGCCCTCGCGGCCAAAAAACCGGTGAGCCCGGCCGCAGGCCCGGTGAGACTGCGACTCGAACGTGTCGAAACGAGCGCCCAGATCACGGCGATGCGCGGCGTGCGGCGCCGGCGTATGCTGGCTTCAAAGCCTTATCTAAGCAGGTCGAAGCCCAAGACGATGACCGACACCCCGCATTCCGACCGCTTCGAGGTCGACAGCACCTCGGTTCTGTTGGAGCTCACCGGTCCGCAATCGAGCCTGCTTACCGAAGTGGCGCGCCAAACGGGAGCGGAGGTCAGCCTGCGCGGCAACGTGATTCATTTCCTCGGCTCGGAGCAGGACGTGCGTTTGGCACATCGCTTCGTCCGAGACGCGGCCGAGCTCGTGAGCAAGGGCTTCGAGATCCACTCGAATGACGTGGCCGGCTCGATCCGCGGTTTGCGCTCCGATCCCAATCGCTCACTCACCGAGCTCCTCGACGAAACCATCATCGTCAATACGCGCCGACGCCCAATTCGACCGAAGAGCGCAGCGCAACAGCAGTACGTGGAAGCCATCCGCACCCACGATCTCACCTTTGGCATCGGCCCAGCAGGCACGGGCAAGACCTATTTGGCGATGGCGATGGCAGCCGCGTCGCTAATGCAAAAGAAGGTCAAGCGCATCATTCTGGCCCGGCCAGCCGTGGAGGCGGGCGAAAAATTGGGCTTTTTACCGGGAGATATGGCGGAAAAGGTCAACCCGTATCTGCGCCCGCTGTATGACGCACTGAACGACATGCTCGAGTTCGAGCGCGTCGAGCAACTGCGCGAGCGCGGTCAGATCGAAGTTGCGCCCCTGGCGTTCATGCGTGGTCGCACACTGAACGACTCGTTCGTCATTTTGGACGAAGCGCAGAATGCAACTAGCGAACAGATGCGGATGTTTTTGACCCGGCTCGGCTTCGGCTCGAAGGCGGTCGTTACCGGTGACATCACGCAGACCGATCTGCCGCACGGCGCACGCAGCGGTCTGCGCGAAGCGCGCGAGCTGCTCACCGGGGTGGACGGCATCTCGTTCTGTCGATTCACCGACGTAGACGTCGTTCGCCACCCGCTCGTGCAAAAGATCGTCATCGCGTACGAGCTGCGCGACGAGAAGGTGCGCCTCGAGCGCCAGCGCGAGCAGGATTTGCGCGTTGCCCGCGAGCACGCGGATAGGGCGCATTCCCCAGCCGACGAGAGTAAGCCGTGAGCGACGCCTTGATCGAGCCCCCGCCTGTTTCCTCGGAGATTCGCGGGCTCAGCCCACGCGCGAAGGACACCGTGGCCGGCCTCAGCGCGCTCGGCGCCTGGCTCGCTCAAAATCCCGGGCAGAGCGGCGATACGCTCACCCGCCCGCATCCGTTGCTGCTGCTCGTGCGGCGCGCCGGCTTTTTGGTGATCATCGCGCCGGCCTCGGTCTGGGACAAAGGGCGAGACCTGCTGAGCCCATACTCGGAGAAGTTCGCGGCGATCGAAGCGCGCCTCGTGTTGCTCGGCCGCCCCAGCGACCCCGATTTGAATCAAGCCCTGAACCTCGGCTTATGCGCACTCTTGCCTGCAACACCGG
>DATHOI010000823.1:0-4197 GCA_035485095.1 Polyangiaceae bacterium
GGGTTTCGACACCCAAGGAAAGCGGAGTCACGTCGAGCAGCACGACATCTTGCACGTCACCCGAGAGGACGCCGCCCTGTACGGCTGCGCCGATGGCCACGACCTCATCCGGATTGACGCCCTTGTGCGGCTCTTTACCGAAGAACTTGGTGACGACTTCTTGCACCAGCGGGATGCGCGTCGAACCACCGACCAGCACCACCTCGTTGATGTCGCTCGGCTTCTTCTTGGCGTCGTCCAAAGCGCGCTTCAAGGGCTCCATCGTGCGGTCCACCAGCGGGCGGATCATTTGCTCGAGCTTGGCGCGCGTCAGCTGCTTCTGCAAATGCTTCGGACCGCTCGCGTCCGCCGTGAGGAACGGCAGATTGATGGTCGTCTCTTGCTTGTTCGAGAGCTCGATCTTGGCTTGCTCGGCAGCGTCCTTCAGGCGCTGAATGACCATCTTGTCATTGCTGACGTCGATGCCGGTGTCCTTGCGGAACTCGGCCGCCAACCAGTCCATGAGCAAGTGATCGACGTCGTCACCGCCGAGGTGCGTGTCGCCGTTGGTCGCGATCACCTGCACGACGTTGTCACCGACCTCCAGGATCGAGATGTCGAAGGTGCCGCCGCCGAAGTCGTAGACTGCGATGATCTCGTTGTTTTTCTTGTCGAGGCCATAAGCGAGCGCTGCCGCGGTCGGCTCGTTGATGATGCGCCGCACCTCGAGACCGGCAATCTTTCCGGCATCCTTGGTGGCCTGGCGTTGTGCGTCGTTGAAGTACGCGGGCACGGTGATGACCGCCTCGGTCACTTTTTCACCGAGGTAGTCTTCCGCGGCCTTCTTCAGCTTCTGCAACACCTTTGCAGATACCTCGGGCGGCGCCATTGCCTTGCCGCGCGCTTCAATCCAAGCGCCACCGTTCGGGCCCTTCACGAGCTTGAACGGCATGCGCTTGGCATCCTTCTCCCCTTCCTCGAAGGTCCGACCGATGAAGCGCTTGGCCGAGTACACCGTGTTCTCCGGGTTCGTCACGGCCTGACGCTTGGCGATCGTTCCGACCAGGATCTCTCCTTTGTCATCCCAGGCGACGATCGAGGGCGTCAAACGCGCTCCCTCCTCGTTGACGATGACTTTGGCTTCTTTGCCTTCCATCACTGCCACGACGCTGTTGGTCGTTCCTAGGTCGATGCCGATGATCTTGCCCATGATGCTAGTTCTCCTAAACGTCGCCCTCGACACTTGCGAGGGTCCCTATTCGTTCGTGCAGAGCGCCGCCACCAAGTGAGCGAGGAGGAGACAACCCTGCGAAGCCGTTGCCCGCGGCGGGCGAAGACGCCCTGAAGGCCGCGAACGCGAGCAACATAACCACCGACCCGCCTGGGTCAACAGCATCAGCTGGGCAATCGGCCCGGCGCTGCGCGATCTCAGAAAAAGGCCAAAAAGCCAGGGCAATTTCGCCCCGCGACGGCGGCCGGCGGAGCGGGTCGGGACCGAGTCGGGAAAAGTCGCCCGGAAGGCCCGGAGGCGTCCGCAAGCGCGCGCGAAATTCCCGAGCACTCCTGCAAGAACGCGCGGCGGCGGCCGATTTCGGGTTGACAGGAACGATGGCGCGGCTACTTTCCGCGTCCCTGTTGGGGCGGTAGCTCAGCTGGGAGAGCGCTGCGTTCGCAATGCAGAGGTCAGGGGTTCGATCCCCCTCCGCTCCACCCTTCAGGCACTTTCAATCACGAGAAACACTCAGCGCGCCGATGCGCGTTCGGCGCGCCGACGGCGTCGCCAGACCGCCAGCCCGAGAGCGGTGAAGCCGAGCAGGGCGCCACCGGCCAGACCGCCCGTACGCCCGCCCGCGCGTACCGCACAAGACGACGAAGTGGCGGTGCTCGTGCCGGACACGCACACGCCGACGCTGGTTTCGCAATGCGTTCCGTTCGTACACACGGTCTGAGCTCCGCAAAACTCCGCGCAGTACGCGTTGTTTGCCGAGCTGGTCGGTGAATAGCAGCCGAAGCCCGTCTTGCAGTCCTCCGGGGACGTGCACACTTGGCCCTGCGCCCCAGTACTGCCCGCGGCGCTGTCGGGCGCGCCCGCCGCGCCCGAATCCGCTGGCGGGTCGCTCGACCCGCTCGTGACCCAAAACGGCGGCGTGTAGTTGCCTTGCGTCGCCGCCTGTGTCGCCACGCTGGTCAGCCAGTCCTTCCAAGATGCGACCGAGCCGTAAATCGGGTTCGCGCAGTCGTCCGCGCTGCGCGAGACGACGCCCACGACCTTGCCATTCGCATCGAGGGCCGGACCGCCCGAATCTCCCGAGCAAACGCCGGTGTCGCCGACGAACTCGCTGGCCTCCACGCCCTCACCACAGTTGCCGGGCGCGCAATTCACCTTGAGGCCGCCGCGCTCCATGCGCACGCCCGCGACCCCCGCGTCACCGCCCGTGGTTTGGCCGTAGCCGACGGCGCTGTACACCTCGCCGCGCTGCACCGGGCTGTCGATACGCGGCACGAGCGGCAGCGCGACATTCGGCGGCACGAGCGAGGCCAGCGTGATGAGCGCGACGTCGAAACCGCAGATGTCCGAGTCTTGCGTCGGAACCGACACCGAGGCGCCCTTGAAGGCCGAGGTCGCGTCGTCGAGCGACTCGTCGTTCGCCGCAAAGAAGGTGTCGGCCGCGAACGGGGCGCTCGCCACCGTTTGTCCGCACGTGACAATCTCCGTCGTCACGCTCGAGACGCAGTGACGCGCAGTGAGCAGCAAGTTCGGCGCAATGAGCGAGGCCGAGCACAGCGCGATGCCCGCGGCACCGCGGTGAGACACGACCGCGAACACGTTCGAGTCCGTGCCGTCCAATTGGCCGCCACTGATCGCGGACCGCACGCTGCCAACGTTCGGATCGGGATCGACGGACGCACAGGCGAGCGTGCTGCTAGCGGCACCAAGCAGCACGAACGTTGTCACGAAAGACCTTGGGCCGCCGCTCATCACGATTAAGTCTGGTAGGTTACGGCTGTCTAGGCGGAAACGCCAGTCAGGTCGATTCGAGCGAGAGAAACCGTGCGTAGCGTCATTGTCGAACAAACCATCCAAGCCCCCATCGAACGCATCTGGCACGCGTGTTCGAGTGTGACAGGTCTGCGCTCATGGCAAGCCGATGAAGTCGAAGGTGAGGTCTTGCAAGGCGGACAGCTACTGCTCGGCTTTCCCGCGCTCGGTGTCGCGGTGCAGCTAGAGGTGGAGCGCGTCGAGAGGCAACGCAGCGTCGTCCTTCGCGCCGACGACTCTCGGCTCGAGCTCAGGGTCGCGCCCGGCCGGGTGTCACTCGAGCACCGCGCCGATTTCGACGAGGACGAATGCGCCGGCACGTTGTCGTCGTGGCGGCTCGCGCTCGCGACGCTCGCCCACTACCTCGAGCAGCACGACGGCAAAACGCGGACCGTGCACTGGGCCGTGGCGCGCGCAGCCGCCAGCATCGACGATGCGCACGCCTTTTTCTCGCTTGCAGGCGCGCAGGGGGCGTGGCTCACGCGCAGCAGCAGCGGCATCGGCGAAGTCGGCAGCGAGGTCGCGCTCGAGCTCGCCTGGGGGAGCACACTGACCGGCCGCGTACTTTCCCATACGCCGCCTCGCGACCTGCTGGTTTCATGGCGTGAAACGGGAGAATCCTTGCTCGCGCTGCGCACGTTGCCTTCTCCGGAGGTCGCGCGCGAGCGCCTCTTGATCGGCACTTGGTCCAGTTGGGGCGTCGCTCAAGCCGCACCAATTGCCCAAAATCTAGACGCCGCGCTGAGCCGGCTGTCGCGCGTGCTCGAAAATCGCGCGAGCGCGTGAAGCCAGCTACTCGAGCTCGGCGCAGCAGCGGGTGCCGGTCGAGTAATCGAAGTAGCTGGGCGCATGTGAAGAGATCTGAGCGTCGCAGCCTTTGGTGGTGGAGCGCGCGTAGAAGCCGCCGAGGAACATGCCGTCCTCCACCCATTCGTCCAGGTTTCCGACCATGTCGTAGATCTTGTCCTCGCCCCATTCACTCGCGCAAGCAGCCGTGCTGCCCGTCAAGTGCAACAGCGGATCATCCCCCTCCTCCACTAGGTTGAGGCGCGGATCCAAAAGGCCGATGGAGGAGGCCGCGTGCAGTACGTAACCCGGGTGAATCGCACGGTGCACGTTGCAGCGCCCCGCGCGAAAGCTGTCGCCGTATGGAAACTGCGTGCCCTTTTGACCGCGAC
>DATHOI010000824.1:0-3387 GCA_035485095.1 Polyangiaceae bacterium
CGCAAAGGATCTGACGTTCACCACCGCTTGGGCCGAGTACACGGTGCAGTTTACTGATCTCGAGCAGTACGGTTGGGGCGCAAACAACGTCACCGCGCTCGACGTTGCGCAGGTTTTTGGGATCCAGTTCAGCTACGGCACACCGACGATGGACCTGTGGATCGACGACATTTCGTTCATCAAGAAGTAGACACGAGCGCGCATGAACCCGAACCGCGCGCTGCTCTTGCCCTGGCCAAAACGGATCAGCGAGCTTTCGGGCGTGGTGGCTGTGGCCAGAAACCCGAGCCTGCAGCTCCGCGGTGTGGTGCGTTCGTCAGCGCTGATCACCCAACTTTCCACGGCATTTTCTCGGCGTAGTGGGTCGCTCGCGCTCGTCGAGGGCGCGCCTCTTGCGGCGGACGTGACGATCACTCGCGACGCCAGCTTCGGACTGGCGGATGAAGCCTACGAGCTGAGCATCGAAGGCTCTAGGGTCGCGGTTCGCGCCAGCACGGACCGAGGCGCGTTCTACGGCGCGTGCACGCTGGCGCAGTTGGTCGCCCTCGCGCCGAGCAGCGAAGGCAAGCTGCTTTTGCCAGCACTGCGCATCGAGGACGCGCCCGATTTCGAAGCGCGCGGGGTCATGCTCGACGTGAGTCGAGATCGCGTGCCGCGCATGGAGACGCTGTTTTCGCTCTTGGACAAGCTCAGCAGTTTCAAGATCAATCAAGTTCAACTCTACATGGAGCACACCTTCGCGTACGCCGGCCACGAGGCGGTGTGGCGCAACGCGAGCCCCTTCACGAGCAGCGAGATCCAAGAGCTCGACCGCTACGCTCGAGAGCGTTTCATCGAGCTCGTGCCCAATCAAAATAGCTTTGGCCACATGGCGCGCTGGCTCACGCTTTCAGCATACAAGGGGCTGGCCGAGTGCCCGGATGGCTTCGATCATCCTTGGAACCCGACGCGCGAACCATATGGCTTGTGCGCCACGGACGCGAAGAGCCTGGCTTTTCTCGATGATTTGTACGCGGAGCTGCTCCCGAATTTCTCGAGCTCACAGGTCAACGTGGGCCTCGACGAGACCATTGATCTCGGGCTCGGTCGCTCCGCTGCGGCGTGTCGTGAGCGCGGCACCGAGCGCGTGTATTTGGAGTTTCTGCAGCGCATTCACCGGCTCTTGAGCGGGCGTGGGCGTCGGATGCAGTTTTGGGGTGACATCATCAACAAGCGCCCCGAGCTGATCCCGGAGTTGCCGTCAGACGCGATTGCGCTCGAGTGGGGCTATGAAGCGGATCATCCATTCCTCGAGCACAGTGAGCGCTTTCACGCCTCCAACCTGACGTTTTACGTGTGTCCGGGGACGAGCAGCTGGAACAGCATCGCCGGGCGCAGTGAGAACGCGGTGCTCAATATTTGTCGCGCAGCCAGCGCCGGTCGTGCGCACGGCGCGGCCGGCGTTTTGATCACTGATTGGGGTGACAATGGCCATTTGCAGCCATTGCCAGTGAGCTACCTCGGTTTCGCTGCGGGCGCGCTCGTGAGCTGGAACGCCGACGCCACGCGTGATCCGGCTGCACTCCCGCTGGCCGCGATGTTGGACGTGCACGTCTTTCGTGACGCCACGGGTACGGTCGGGCAAGTCGCGTACGACTTGGGTCAAGCGTACAAATATGCTGGAGCGCTCGAGGCAAATCGCTCGCTCTTATTTTCCTTACTCACCTCGCAAGATGAACACATCAACCTGCCGCAAGTGACCGCGGCCGGGCTCGACGCCGCTCAGCGCGCCATCTGCGCCGCGCGCGATCGCCTGTCCCAAGCTCGTGCCTTGGCACCGGACGCCGCTCTCACGCACGACGAGTTCGTTTGGGCAGCTGACGCGCTCGAGCTTGCATGTGCGCTCGGTCGGGAACGACTGAGCATTGGTTTCGACGCCCCACTCGTTCGGATCGGCGCTGAGCGGCGCTCGCGTTTGGCGCGTCAGCTCGCCGGTTTGCTCGAGCAACACAGCAAAAATTGGCTATCGCGAAGCCGCCCCGGCGGCCTCCGAGACTCGCGTCGCCGACTCGAGAACACCCTGAGTCGGCTCGTCGCTCCCTGAGCGCCCGAAGCGGGTACAGTACACGCCGTGCGCCGCGTAACTGCTCTTGGTTGTGTGTTGGGGTTCGGCGTCGGGTGCGCGTGTCCCTGCGCGTCGCCCAGTCCGCCGTCCGCCGTTGCAAGCGCAAGTCCGTCCGTGCACAGCGCCGCGCAGACGCCGCCCGCAAGCGTGCAAACCGCGGCTCACGGTGTCGCAGCGCCCGCCATGCCTGGCGTGAATGTACCAGCGATCAAAGTCGATACCGTGGGCTATCCCACCGGCTGGCGAAAAATCGCGGTGTTCAACCTGGACCCGAAGGGCGCCGTCGTGCGTGACCAAGCGGGTAAGGTTGCCTACACGTTCCGCCCCGAGGATCTGAAGGACCGCGGCACCGACGAGTCCTCGCAAGACCACGTCGTGCAGGGGGATTTCTCGGCGCTCGCCCAGCCAGGCACGTACACGGTCGAAGTCGGCGCGGCGAAGTCCGATCCATTCGTGATCGGCAAAGGCGTCTACGCAGCCGCGCTCAAGGCCAGCTTGAAGCACTTCTACCTGCAGCGTTGTCGCACCGTGCTCGAAAGGCCGTACGGTGAATGGCTGGGCACGGCGTACACGCGTTCCGCCCCGTGTCACGTGCACGCCGACGTCGGGTGGGACTACGCGACTTACCCAGAGAAAAAGCAGAAATGGCAAATGGTCGAAGGCTGGCACGACGCGGGCAACTTCGACATGTACGTGCCTTCTACGGCTCCCACCGCGCAGTCGCTGCTGATCGCCTACGAGTCGCACCCCGAGCTATTCAAAGAAGATTCGAATATCCCGGAGTCGCACAACAAGATCCCGGACATTTTGGACGAAGCACGGTGGGGTCTGACTTGGATCCTGTCGATGCAGGAGCCGGACAGCGGCGCATTTCGCGCGCGCGTCGCAGTCTTCGACCATTCCGATCCGGATCCCGTGAAGGAACGGAAACCGCAATGGGTTGCGGGAGTGGGCACGGCGAGCACGGCCAAAGCCACCGCTGTGCTCGCTCAAGCCGCGCGCGTGTTCAAAAAATTCGATCCCGCGTTTGCGGCGACGTGCGAGAAAGCGGCGCGAGCAGGCTTCGCATTCCTGGAGAAGCACCCGGAACGCATCCTGGTCGACGGCAAAGGTAGCGATCAGCCGCTCTGGGACGACAGCACGGAATACCCGGAAATTGGCGCGCGTTTCACGGCTGCGGTGGAGATGTATCGCTCGTTTCGCGTGCCCACGGCACTCATGCGCGTCCGTTCGTTGCTCTCCGACCCGGAAACACAGCCCGCGAAATTCGTGGAAGGAGGCTG
>DATHOI010000825.1:0-3416 GCA_035485095.1 Polyangiaceae bacterium
CAGCTCGGCGAGACGACGGCCCTGCCCGCCGCCGCGTTCGACGGAACCAAGGTGCTTTTCCTCGGCATCAAGATCGGAACCGACACCGAGATGGCGCCGCGCCAAGCGGTGACCTCGGTGCCGTTCGCTCTCCGCGCTCGTGAAGCGGACCACGCGACCAGCGCGGCCACTACGCCTGAAGCGACGCACGCGGACACCGCTGACAACGCGACCAAGGCCACGAGCGCCACCACTGCGACGTCGGCCACTACTGCGACGACTGCTACCAACGTGACCAGCATTACGTCGAACTTCGTGCAGGCGACGGGCAGCGGAACCGGCACCGCGAGCGCCGCGTGCCCGGCCACGAATCCAATTCCAGTCGGCGGCGGTTGCACGGCATCGAGCGCGCTGGGCATCGCCACTTTCACTGGCGGCAAAGCTGCCGCCGGTTACCAGTGCAGTACGGTGAGCGGCACCGGCACGGTGAGCGCTGTCGCCGCATGCGCTAAGTAAGTTTCAGTCGCGACGGCCCATCGAGGCGTGCAGCGTCAAGCGTTGCGCGCCTCGATTGCGTTTGACGTATTGACTCGGCGCGCTTGCTCGTGATCCTGCCCGCATCCATGAGTTTCAGCTCAATGTGGGGACTGCGCGGCAGCGTTGAGCTCGACTGTAGGTAGCACGCAGCGCGCCTCCAGAATGGTTCGCGCTTGCTCCGTGCTCAGCAGCACCTGGCTACCGGCGACGGGTGAAAACACTTGCAGCGCGTGCAGGCTGTTGGAGCTGAGGACGCCAAATTCGCCGGTCTTGGTTCTGACGAGCGCAGCGGTGCGCGGTAATGCCGAAAAGTCCAGGGGCACCTGGCGCGCCGGGAAATCGAACGATTGCTCGAGCGCTTGGGCCGCGTCTGAAAGCGTGGGCTGTGCTTGATACAGCGGCGTCGAGGCGGGTGACTCGCGCAGTCCGTAGAAATCCAAGTAGTATGCTAGCGCTCCGTCGGCGCTGTGGGCCACATCGGTGTGAAAGCGAGCGAGCGACGGGGCGCTGCGAGGCGCCTTTTTTCGGCCGAGCAGCTCGAGCACGCTTTGTTTTGCCCGTGCCGGCTCGCCGCTCACCAGCTCCACTAGGGCTGGGGATGCAATGCTGGCAGCGAACGCGAGCAGCAGCGCCAGCGCGAGCTCGAGAACGCCGCGGACCGTGGCGACGGGCTCTGCCCGGGGCTCCACGACGACGCGTGGGCCTCGCCTCACCAAGAGCACGAGCAAGAAACCAGCGCTCAGGATCGGAACGAGCCACGACCAACGCAGGAACGGGGGCACGTCCGAGTACAGCTCGACGTTCATGCGCGCAGCCTTTGCTTCGCGGAAGGGTGCAGCGCGCGTGAACGCGCCCCAGCGATCGCTCGCGCCCGAAGGCCCACCCGCGCTCGCCCAAACCATGGACCGCCCCGTCTCGATTGCGCGGAGACGCGCGGCTGCGAGGTGCCCGAAGCTCAAGATGCCGCTGCCGAACGAGATGTCGCTGGTGGTGGTGACGAGCAGGTTTGCGCCGTCGCGTACGAACGCGCGCGGCCCTTCCCCGAGCAGTGCTTCCTGGCAGATCAGCACGCCCACTTTGGCGTTCGGGAGCAGCGCTAGGGCGTGAAAACCGTCCCCGCGATCGAGCTCGACCTCGCCAAAGGGAGCCAAATTGACCTTGCGATGCACGCCGACCAATTGACCGTCGGCGTTGATACCGCCGACGGCGTTGTAACCACCGCCGGAGCTCGAGACGAGGTAGGAGGTGAGTAGCACCGGTTGGTGCTGCAGCTTCGCGTAGTTTTGAAAGCGCTGCCGAAGGCGCGGCACCTGGAGCGGGAAGGTGCCGTCGTAGGTTTCGGTCAACGCCAGCAAATCTACGTCTGCGAGCTGCGCCACTTGCTGTGAAAACAACGCCTCGAACTCGTTCGTTTGGTCGGGGATTGCTTGTCGAATTCGGAAGTAGTCACTCGAGACATTCATCTGCGGCACGCCGACCGTCAGCGCGCCGCTCGGCGCTGCAGCAGTCACGCGCGCCAAGCCACTCAGCGCGAGCAGCCAAAGGAAGGACGCCGCGAGCGGGCGGAGAGCGCGCGCTAGCCCAAGCACCCTGGGCGCGCGCAGCCTGGCGAGCTGGGTACCGGTGCCGACGGCGCCCGCGATCATCAGTCCGCACAGCACGTTCGTTCCGACCAGCCGTGCGCCCGCCATGAGCAGTGGCGCGAACGCGACGCTGCTCAGCGCCTCGCACTTGGATGGGAAACCGACCAGGTCGCCGAGGTCCATGCACAATGACCAGGCTGCGACCGTCGCAGCGAACGCCTGCGCGCCGGTCAGACGGCGGCTCGACCAATGCGCCCACAGTGAAAGCGGTAGGCCGTACAGCAGCACCCCGACCAACGTCAGCGCAAACGGCACGATCAAGCCCCAGTCGACTGCCGAGACCATGATCACCGCGAACATGCCCGTGCCGAAGGCGAGACCGACCGCGCTCGCACCCCACAGCGAGCGGGCCCGTACGGCAAGAAAAGAAAGCGCAACCAGCCCAAACAAGAAGAGCGGTGCGAGCCCGGCTCCGGGCTCGCCCAACGCGGTCAGTATGCCGATGCAAGCAGCCAGCGCAGCCTCACGCGCTCCGCGACCGCGGTTCCGAAATAGCGCGTTGATTCGAGCGGGGGAGATCAAGCGATGGTCTCGCCGCTCGCCGTGCTCAATCCTGGAACGTGACGAGCATGTCCAAGACTACGTCGCGACTGCCCGCCTTTGGGATCACTTGCCGGCCAACGCCCATGGGTAGCCAAACTCGCGCGCGGTCGCCATTTACGAGCTGTGTCAGGACTTCACTCAGATTCCCTGGCGCTCGGTCTACGGTGGTCGCGGTTTTCAGTCCGCTTTCGAGTGGCACGACCGTCAAGCCGTCGATGGCATACGCTTCGAGGCTGAGCTTGAGGGGCGCGCCCGGCTTTGGGTGCTCTTTTCCGGTACCGTGCTCCAAGTAGATGTAGTGGAGCCCGTTCGGCGTAGACAGCGCGTCTCCTGGCGGCCCCGCAGCGTCTGGCGGTTGGAACGGAAGCGGGTTTACCGTGGCGCCAGTCGCGTCCGCGTACGTCATGTGCGTCAGGTCGCGCACCTGGACTTCGATGATCAGATCGGCGTCCGGCCAATCCTCGGGTTTCCAGCCAACGAGGGACGCCTTGGGCAACCAATACCGAGCGCGAGCGCCCTTCTTGAGCGGTGCCAGCATCCCCCGCAGTTGCGGGCTGACCCGAGAGATTGAAAACAGCATCGACCGCGGGTCGGCGTACGACGAACGCACGAGCTTTCCGTCACTCGTCCAGAGGCTGAAATCCAAGACCAGCGCGTCGACTGGGCCTGCGGTATCGCCCGTTCCCGGCTCGAGTAACTGAAAATGCACGCCGG
>DATHOI010000826.1:0-6888 GCA_035485095.1 Polyangiaceae bacterium
CGGCACACTTTACGGCGTGCAGCTCGTCGTGCTGACGCTCGCTGCGGGCGCGCTGTTGCTCGTGATCTGGCTCTTGTGGAGCAGCGTGCAGGCCTTAGCCGGCGAATCCGAGCTGTCGTTCGAAGAAGCCTTCAGCATGGGTACGCGCTCCGCCGAAGAGGAGCAGAAGCGCGCCGTACTCCGAGCGCTGAAGGATCTCGACTATGAGCGCAGCGTCGGCAAGATCAGCGAAGAAGACTATCACGAGTACTCCGCCCGCTACCGCGCAGAAGCCAAGCGTCTGATCCGCGACTTGGATGAGAACTTAGCGGAGGCACGCAAGCAGGTCGAGCGCGAGGTCGAGCGGCGCGTGAGCAAACTGCAGCGCGCCGCAGACGTCGAAGAGCCGAGCTCCGACAAGCCCGAGCAGACCGCCACCGTGGAAGCCACGAGCAGCCCCGAGCACGAGGCGCCAGTTGCGCAGAAAACGGCCAGAAAACCGCTGCGCGAGTGCACCGCGTGTCACATCAAAAATGAGCTCGACGCGCGCTTTTGCAAAGGTTGCGGCGCGGCCATGGCAGCTTTGGACGAGCGCCTGTGTACGGTCTGCCCCGCGCGCTACCCGCAGGCTGACAGCGAATGCCCGGTGTGCGGCGCTGCTCCCGAGGTCGAGTCGTGAACGCTTGGCGGCATTGCATTGCGCTCGCGCTGTGCGCGGCGTTGCCGACACACACCGCACAGGCCGCAACGCCTGCGTCTTCAACGAGCTCCGCTGCAGCGGCCCGTCCCAGCTCGAGTGCAGCGCCTCCCGTCAAGTCGCCCACCGCCAGCGCGAGCTCAGCGCCACCCGCGCATGGCAGTTCGCAGACCGAAGCAGACGGCAACACGCAAGCGGCCATGCCGCCCGGACACCCGGGAATCAACGAGCCGCCCGCCGATCTGAGCGAGGCCACGCCCGCGCTCGCTGCAGGCTCGATTTCGGCCACAATCCTGGACGAGCACGGACTACCGCTTGCGAGCAATCAGGTGCGACTCGGGATTCTGTTCCAACGCATCGCCGAGGGTGAGTCACGCTCCGAGCGCTTCGCTCAGACCGACGCCACTGGCACCGCGCGTTTCTCAGGTCTGACAGGCGGCAGCGATCATGCGTACCGCGTCACCGTGCAGCGAGGCCCTGCCAGCTACTCGTCGGCGCCGTTCAATCTGCGTCAAGACATGGGTCAACACGTGGTTTTGCACGTCTACCCGTCGACCGGGAACATCGAGTCGGCGATGGTCGGCATGCGCGGCTATCTTTATGTCGAGACGCGCGACGACGTCTTTCAGTTCGAGGTCCTATTCCGAGTCTTCAACGTCGGGCTCGTGACTTGGGTCCCACAAGACGTCGTGATGCGGCTGCCCAACGGCTTCAAGGCGTTTAAGGCTCAAGACTCGATGACCGACGTTCGCTTCGAACAAGTCGAAGGTGTCGGCGCGAGGCTCAAAGGCACGTTTTCTCCCGGCCAGAACGAGGTTTCATTCCGCTTCCAACTCCCGAAAACGGGCGATGACTCCGCAGTATTTCACGTCGGACTACCGCCTCACGTGGCGGAGATGCGGGTGATCGCCGAGGCGTCATCGGCGATGAACCTGGACGTTGATGGCTTCGATCGACCTGTTGCGACGACCAACAACAATGGTCAACGCGTGCTCGTCGCAGTGAAACAACTGCGCCGACGAGATGAAGAGATCAAAGATTTCGTAGCCACGCTCTCTGGTATCCCCGTGGCTGGCCCTGGACGCTGGATCGCAGTGCTGATCGCGTTCGGGTTCGGCATTGGCGGAGTCTTCGCTGCTCGTGGTGCGTTCGACGACGCTGGCGCCGGCAAGAGCGCAGCGGCCGACAAGAAGAAGGCGAGAGAGCTGCTGCTACGTGAGCTAGTGGCCTTGGAGGCGGCACGGCGTGCCGAACGCATCGGTCCCCGCTCGTATGAGCAAAGCCGCAGTCGCCTGATCGACGCGGTCGCGCGCTTGGGAGCGGTGTCAGAGCCCGCACGGGCGAGTCGAAAATCGAGCGCGAGTGGCTCACGCAAACGTTCAAAGTCAGCCTCAGAACGGGGTTGAATCACCCCGAAACGGGGCACCACGCCACCGGGAAAGGCTGGGGAAAAACCTCTGGAACTCCCGGGTGATTCAGCTGTGGAGGGCCCGGTGAGGCCAGTTGTCCCACGGTCGCCCAGATCGGCGTCCCGCTGAAATCCACAGCGACAGGGTGAATTTACCTAATGAAATTAGCGACTTACCCGAGTATCCACAATTTCCACAGGCTCTACTAAGACTGCTATCTATTTATTAAATATAAGAGAATAGAAGAGAGCAGACAGCGCCCTCCGAAGCACAGTATTTGGGCCACTAGGCCGAATCATCAGAGCCCCGACGGCCCCCTAGCGCCTCAGCGCATCCACGGGTAGACGTGAGCGCCCCATGCACGTCGTCGTCGCCAAGAAAGACCTGCTCCGAGTCCTCGCGCGCTGCCAGGGCGTGGCAGACAAGAAAAGCACCATGCCGGTGTTGGGCAATGTGTTGCTCGAGGTCTCCGGCACCGATCAACTTCGCTTGGCAGCGACCGATTTGTATTTGGCTGTTAGCGGCAAGATCCCGGCGAAGGTCGAGAGCGGCGGAGCGATCGCACTCGGTGCGCGCGATCTGTTCGAGCGCGTGAAAATGATGCCCGACGGGCAGATCTCGATCGTCACGTCAGGCGGCGCTGCCACGACCATCCGCGCTGTCGGTGCTTCGCGGCGCTTCACGTTGCACGGCATCCCCGGCGAGGAATTCCCGAGCTTGCCGCAGCCGGAAGAAACTCAGGCCCCGTTGTCGCTCGCGATCGCAACGGTTTCGTCCCTGATCGCTGGCACGTACTTCTCGATTTCTACCGACGAAACACGACTGCATTTGAACAGTGCGCTGTTCGAGTGGGATGGCGATCGCGTGCGCATGGTGACCACGGACGGTCATCGTTTGTCGAAGATGGAAGCCGTTTTGCCGGGCAAACACGCTTCTGCCACGATGCTGATTCCGCTCAAGGGCGTGCTCGAACTAAAGCGGCTGTGCGACGAAGCACTCTCGGAAGACAAGGCTGACAGCTCTGGAGCTGCGCATGAGATTCGGATCACGCAAAGCGGCCCCAACGCCTTTTTCCAACTGGCAGGTTTCCAATTCAGCGTGAAGCTGGTGGACGCTCAGTTTCCGCCCTACCAGCAGGTCATCCCGGAGCACAGCGAGCAGCGCGTGCGCGCGCCCAGACTGGCGCTTGCTGACGCGCTACGCGCGGTATCCGTTGCTGCCAGCGATCGGACGGGAGGCATCAAGTTGACACTATCTGGCGGCAAGATGCGCTTCGAGAGCGAAAGCCCGGACAGCGGTGAAGGCTTCGACGAAGTCGGCGTGGACTACAATGGTCCCGAGTTAACAGTCGGCTTCAATGCCCGCTACTTCCTCGACGTACTCTCCGCGATGGACGGCGACGAGATCGAGCTGGCTGTGAGCGGTGAGCTCGATCCTGCGGTGGTTCGCCCAGCAAAAGAGACCGCGGGCTCTTATTTGTCCGTGATCATGCCGATGCGCATCTGACGCGCCGCGCTCCGCCAGGCAAGCTGTGACGGCGCGCATTCGGTACTTGAACGTCTCAGCACGTTCCTTCCGCAACCTCACGCAGATCGAGTTCGAACCTGCGCCGGGGCTGAACGTGATCTCAGGCGACAACGGGCAGGGCAAGACGAGCTTGCTCGAAGCCTTGTACTTCGTGGCTGTTACTCGCAGTTTCCGCGCCGAGAAGCTCGAAACATTGATCCAGGAGGGACACGAGTTTGCGAGCGTGCGGGCTCGGGTGCAGGACGGCGATCACGTGCGCGAACAACGCGCTGTGCTCGGTCACAAGGAACGCAGCGTGCTTCTCGATGGCAAGAAGCCCGAGCGCCTCGCGAGCTACGCCACACGGACGCCGGCAGTCGTCTTCCATCCCGGCGACGTCGAGCTAGTGAATGCGAACGCTGCCGCGCGCCGCAAGCTGCTCGATCGCATTGCGCTGTATGTCGACCCAACGAGTAGCGACGCTCGGCTGCGCTACACACGCGCATTGCGTGAACGCAAGACGGCGCTCGAGCTACGGGGCCCGTCCGCGCGAGAGCTCGATGCTTTCGAGCAATTGATGGCAGAACACGGTGCACGCTTTGCGCGCGCCCGCGCCGAAGCGGCGCGCCGCCTGATTGAAGCCTTGAAGCCGGCATTCGTCAGCATGGCTGACGCCAGTCTTGAGCTCAGTGCGCTGTACAAACCGGGGGGAACCGCAGACGCGGCGGAGTTTCAGCAGGAGCTCGCTTCCCGCCGCGTCCGAGACGCACGCCAGCGGACCGCCTCCTTTGGGCCACAGCGCGACGAAATCCAACTCGTGGTCGATGGTCGTTCCGCGCGCCATCACGCCTCACAAGGTCAGCAGCGCATCCTCACACTCTCGCTGAAGGTCGCCGAGCTGGCGTGTGTGCGGGATGCCCGAGGCGCGCATCCGGTGCTGCTCTTGGACGATGTTTCGAGTGAGCTCGATCCGGCCCGCACGGGCGCGGTGTACGCGTTCTTGCGCGAAACCTCGAGCCAGGTTTTCGTGACCACGACGCGTCCCGATTTGTTCCCGACACCGGGTGCGAGCAGCCTCGAGCGCGCTGATTGGCTGCTCGTTTCCGGCGCGCTTCGGCGGCACTGAATTCGAGCGCCCGAATTCACCAAAACCAGCGGAATTTCTGCCGGATTCAGCTTGCGCCGGAGGCTCTGAATGACTATATAAAAAGGGTCGAACGCGAGCGCATTTCCGGCCCCCTGCCGAGTTGCTCTATCTCGCCCTCGCAACCAGAGTAGGACCTCCAAGTTGACGACTGAGGCACAAGAACAACCGCGTTCCGCGGAGACTTACGACGCCAGAAACATCACCGTCCTCGAGGGCCTCGAGGCGGTGCGCAAGCGCCCGGGCATGTACATCGGAGACGTGCATGACGGCTCGGCCTTGCATCATTTGGTTTGGGAAGCAGTCGACAACGCGGTCGACGAGCATCTGGCGGGCTTCTGCGATCACTTCACCGTCACGGTTCATTTCGACGGCTCGATCACTTGTGAGGACAATGGTCGCGGGATTCCCGTCGGCATGATGGAAGACCGTGGCGTCAGTGCTGCTGAAGTCGTGATGACCGTGCTTCACGCGGGCGGCAAATTCGATCACTCGAGCTACAAGGTCAGCGCCGGGCTGCACGGCGTCGGTGTCAGCGCCGTAAACGCCGTTTCAGAGGTCTTGCGGCTAGAAATTCGGCGTGAGGGTAAGGTCTGGTTTCAGGAATATCGGCGCGGCGTGCCGCAGGCGCCGCTTGCGGCGATCGGTGAGTCGGATGAGACCGGGACCAAAGTCACCTTCAAACCCGATCACGAGATCTTTTCGAATCTCGAATACAGCTACGACATTCTAGCGAACCGCCTGCGCGAGCTGGCCTTCTTGAACTCGGGCTTGATCGTGAAGCTGGTGGACGAACGCGCTCAGGGCCGTAGCGAGAGCTACGTGTACAAGGGCGGCATTCGCGAGTTCGTCGCACTTTTGGCCCAAGCCAAAGAGCCCGTGCACGACGACGTGATCGCGTTCACTGGCGAGTTTCCGACGGGTGATGGCAAGGGCACGGCAATGGTGGACCTAGCCTTGCAGTGGACGAATTCGTACGCGGAGCAAATCCTGCCGTACACGAACAACATTCACAACAAGGACGGCGGCACGCACCTCACGGGTTTGCGCGCTGCACTCACCCGTTCGCTGAACAACTACGGACAAGCCAATAATCTGTTCAAAGACGCCAAGAACGGCCTCACCGGTGATGACACTCGAGAAGGCGTGATCTGTGTCATTCACGTGAAGCACCCCGACGCGAGCTTCGATTCGCAAACGAAGTCGAAGCTCGTCTCGAGTGACGTGAAGGGCATCGTCGAGAACGCGGTCAGCGATCATCTGAGTCGCTACTTCGAAGAGCACCCGCAAGTTGCACGCAAGATCTTGGAGAAGGCCGTCATGGCTGCCAAAGCGCGCGACGCCGCACGCAAGGCGCGTGAGGTCGTGCGCAAGGGTGTGCTGGACGGCTCGTCGCTCTCCGGCAAGCTCGCGGACTGCCAAAGTAAGGACCCGACGATCAGCGAGATCTACATCGTCGAAGGTGAAAGCGCCGGCGGCAGCGCGAAGCAGGGTCGCGATCGCCATTTCCAGGCCATTCTGCCGCTCAAGGGGAAGATCCTGAATGTCGAGCGCGCAAGGCTCGATCGAATGCTGGCCTCGCAAGAAGTGGCGACGCTGATCTCTGCGCTCGGCTGCGGTATTGGAGACAACGGTGGCTTCGACCTATCCAAGCTCCGCTATCACAAGATCATCTTGATGACCGATGCAGACGTCGACGGCAGTCATATCCGGACGTTGCTGCTCACCTTCTTCTATCGCCAGATGCGGGACGTGATCGAGAACGGCTACTTGTTCATCGCGCAGCCGCCGCTGTTCGGCGTACGCAAGGGTAAGAAGTACCAGTACCTCAAGGATCAAGCCGCGCTCGACCGCTTCCTGGTCGAAAATGGTATCGAAGATCTGACGGTGCAGGCGACCGGCTCGAGTCTCGCTTTGTCCGGCATGCCGCTCTTCAACCTGGCCACGCGGCTCCGCTCGATGCGGAACATCCTGGCGAAGATCGATCGGCGCTGTGACGCCCGCGTCGTGGCAGCGCTGCTCCGCGCGAAGTCGATGACTCTTGCTGACTTCAGGAACCACGCGACCGTCGAAGCGGCCGCGCGAAGCCTCCAGAAATATCTGGAAGAGCGCTATCCGGACCTGTGCCCGCTATCGGTATCGGTGGAATGGGA
>DATHOI010000827.1:0-7959 GCA_035485095.1 Polyangiaceae bacterium
CCCTCGAGAAGCGGCTCGATGCTGTTGAACGCATAGTCGTAAAGTTGAGGACCCGTGTACCCCTCTCCGGTGACGACGACTTGCACCACCGGCGCGTTGGACGGGTCGTACTGGAGCACGAACGGAGGCAGCACGCCGAGCGATTTGGGCACCGCCGCCATGGCAAACGCCGCTTGCTGCTGAACGAGTGTTTGCGCTGCGTTGAGGTCCGTCCCCCACTTGAGCCAAACGTAGATGATCGACAGATTGTTGCGAGAGACGCTCTCGACGTGGTCCACGCCAGGTGTCGCGCTGACGTATTTCTCGAGGCGCCAGGTCAACGTTTTTTCGACGTCCTTGGGTCCGAGCCCCGGCGCCAGCGTTCCGATGATCAGTACCGGAGGCGTCAATTCAGGAAACGTGTCGACGCTCATGCGTGGGGTCACGACGGCCGCAAACACGATGAGCCCGATGCACAGCATCAGGATCGCAATCGGATTGCGCAGAGACAGGCCCGTCATGGACGAGTCTCGTGGCTATTCGGCGCCGAGACTGCGGGGGGCGGAGCTTGCAGGACAGGCGGGGGCTCCGACACCTCCTTGGCCAGAACTTGGTCTCCGTCCTCGAGTAGCGCCCGGCCTTCGGTCACCACGTGTGCGCCTGCTGCCAGCGAGGTGTCGAGGTACACCTGCCCGCCCGCCTCCCCTTTCACCGCAAATGTTCGCTGGTGAGCCGTGTCGCCGTCGATCACGAATAGCGTCGCCTTCAAACCCCGGAGGGTTGCGGCATAAAGTGGCACGTCGGTGGCAGCGATGGGCGCACCCACTTCGACCCGAACCTCACCGGTCGTGCCGACTGGAATGTTGCGCTGCGGGTCCGCCAGGTCGATTTCGAAATGAACGGTCCGCGTCGAGGGATCGGCGGCGGGTGCACGGCGTGCGATCACCGCTACGCGATCTTCATTGGTCGCGTACACGTGAACCGTGATCTTGTTACCAGGGGCGACGACATCGAAGTCGATTTCCGGCGCATCAGCGGTCATTCGAATCGTGTCTCGATCGACGACGCTCACAATCGAAGAGCCGGGCCGGACGAACGCTCCGGGGTCGGCCGAACGCTTCGCGATTTCGCCGTCGAAGGGGGCTCGCAAAACGCAGTCATTGACCTGAAGTGCACTGCTCGCGAGCTTGGCCTTGGTCGCTTGCAGCTGCGCCAACTGCTCCGCACTGGCTGCGCTCTTTTGCTCGGCCTCGTTCGCCGAGACGAACCCCCCATCGAGCAAGCCCTGTGTGCGCGAAGACTCGTTGGCCAGAGCCTGCTGCCGCGCGTCGATAGCACGGGCCTGGCTCGCGACGGCGAGTTGACCCGCGCTTGCGTCGCGACAATCGAGTGTGGCCAGGACCTCACCCCGTTTGACGATGGCTCCTGGGCGCACGAGCACTGTATCGATGTAAGCGGAGACGAGTTGTGGTCCGACGCTGGCCTGAAGCCAGGGCTCCAGCGTGCCGATGTACGTGCGGGTTGGTCGGTAGCTAGACCCGTTCGCGACGACGAAACTAACCGGCTTCGCGCTCGTTGCCAGAGCAACCTTGTTCGTCTTGCTCTCCGCACGCCACATCATGACGCCGCCAAGGACGAGGACCAGCACGACCGAGCTGACGATGGCCATCGGAACGACACCTCTGCGCACAGGAGGTGCGTCGTCGGTCGCCAACGGGGGGTCTTCAGTCATTGTGGGAATCGTCACCTCAAAGTCCTTCCGCAATTGCGCGACCGAGTGCGGCGCGCGTCTTCGCCAGGTCAAATGTGCCGATGGCGAGCTGAATCTCTGCATCAGCCCGGAGTGCCTCAGCGTCCGCCAGCTCCACGCTCGTGCCGAGACCCGCCTTGAAGCGGGCATCCGCCTGCGCATAATTGGCGAGCGCCGCGTCCGCAGCGCGCTTGAGGCCTGGTAAAGCCGAGCGCGCTACATCCACTGCGACGTACGCCTGTTCGACATTCGCGCGTAAGTTTTGACGAGCGACATCGATCTCGTCTCGGCGCACCTCTTCCAGCGAGTGGGAAGCTCGGCGTCTTGCGTCGATCGTGCCATCGAACAGCGGCCAACTGAGCACCAACCCGACGTCCCAATTGGGCACCGCTGGCAAGAACCCATTGCCCTCGACTCGGTCCGTTCCGCTCGACGGCGGCGCGCCTCCAGCACGACCGGAGATCGTCCCGGTTGCCGAAATGTCCGGGCGCATTTCAGCGCCGACGGCTCGGGTCTGTTGTTCCTGCGCCTTGAGTCGCGCAAGCGCGGCACGCAGCATCGGATCGCGTCGAGCGGCTTCCTGCATGGCAACGCCGAGCGCGGGGATGTCCGCCACGGTGATGGGCGCCCCCGAGGTGTCGAGCGCGGCTTCGGGCGCGCCAATCGCTGCCGCGAGAACGCTTTGGCCAACCGCCACACCACCGCGCGCTCGGATCCGACCAATATCGAAACGTTGCAGGTCCGCCTCGGCGCGCGTGAGCTCGATCGGCGAGCGGAGACCAGATTTCACGCCAGCAAAGGCCAGCTCGCGGTGAACCCGTGCCCGCTCGTAAGCCCCTTCGGAGGCAAGCAGGACCGCCTTCGCGGCGTCCACGGCAAAGAACGCTTCCTCGACGTTGAATGCGATATCGAGTCGTTCCGTCTCGGCATCGCGCTGCTTGACTTCGACCAGCGCATCAGCGGCGGCCGTTTGGGCGGCGATGCGGCCGAAGTCGAACACTTCCTGAGTGATGCCCGCGCCAACGAAAGTCGTGGCAGAAGGCTTGAGGGTCGAATCGGCGGGCGAGACTGCCCGCGTGGCTCCGATGCGCGGAACGTCCACGACATCGGTATTCACGTAAGTTCCGGTGGTGTTGTTGGCCGTCGCCGCAAAGATCTGCGCCGTCACGCCAATCGTCGGTAGCCATTGCGCATTAGGGATCCGTGCTTGCTCCCGTTGAGCTGCAATGCGCGCTATCGAAGCCCGAATCGCCGGCTGATGAAGACGCGCGTATGCGAGCGCATCGGGCAACGTAATGGCGCGAGGCGCATCAGGCAGCGCCACATCCTGAGCGCGCACTCGTGACACACCCGCCATGAGGCCGCCGAAGAATTCAACGGCGAGCAGTAGGCGACGAACGCGGCGCGCGGTGCTGCGCGCGAGTGCCCGCGGTCGGAGACGGAAGCTCGGAACGCGCCGGGCGACACAAATGGAGCGAGTCATCGCGGCGTGCTAAGCACTTGTTGGGCCACGCCGCGGACTCCCGCAAAACGAGCTAAAATCGGAATCTGGCGCCTGGGCCGAGTGGGAAAAACTCCCACTCGACCGGGAAAATTTCCCAGTGCGTTTTTTCCGCACAGGCGAGATTTACCGGACAATTAGCAGCCTCCATCGTTGGCCTCACTATTGCTGGGGCAACGTGAGATGGAGCTCGCCGCCACCGTACGCCGCTCGCCCGACCGGGTGCCCGCGGAATCACTGGCGCGAAGAGTCAGGACGCCATCGCTATTGCTCTGGATGGCGCTGGCCATAGGCGCCGTCGCGCTTGCGGCTTACTTCGATGAGCAGAGGGAGTTCGCGGCGGCTCTCGCTGACTTCGCCGGGGAGCAAACTGCTTTGGCGCGGACAATGGGCACGGCTCTTTCATCCCAACTCGTTCAGACCGACGCCTCCACTCTTCCTGTCCTAGGAGTCAGCGACACCTCCGAAGCCAGCGTGCAGACCCGGCTAAAGCTGGCGCAAAAGACCAAGGAGTTCCTATTGGCTGCTCGCGCCGCGGAGCGGCCGCATCTCGTTCGCCTGTTCGTTCAGGGTCCATTCGGCCTGGGGCTTGCGACGTCGGACGGCTCAATCCTTCGTTCGCCGCCGATCGAGGCCGGCCTCGCGAGTGGCGCTTCATGGCTTCGACTGAGCCGCCGTGATGCGGCCAGCCTCGGGCTACCCGCGCGAACAGCGATGGCGGGGCTAGCCAAAGTCGATGCTGGCAGAGCCGGGCTGTGGGGCATCGCTGTCGTGGCCAGCGCTCAACGCGAGCGCGACCGGGAGGTCTTCGCGCAGTTGCGACTCGCGCTGAGCGTCGTCGTCGCTTCGGGCCTCGTCCTCGCCTTCGGTGGTTTGGCGCTGAGAAATCAACGCAAGAGAATGTTGCTGTCGCAGGAGCTGGCTGTGGCGTCGGTGCAATCAGAACGAAACGAGAGGTTGGTGCGGGCGGACAAGTTAGCGACCATGGGCGCGCTCGCCACGGGTATTGCGCATGAGGTCTCGACACCGCTAGGGGTCATTCTGGGCCGCGCCGAGCAACTCCTCTCGCGCTCGAACGGTGACGAACGGTCGAGGCGTGCGGTCGAAGCGATCGCTCAGCAAGCCGAACGCATCAGCGGCATCGTGCGGGGGTTTCTCTCGCTCGCACGCGGAGAGTCGCCCAGCATGAGACACGTGGATCCCCAAATCCTAGGCAATGTTTCGGTGGATTTGGTCGAGCACCGTTTTGCAAAGGCGCACGTGCGGTTGACGACCGCCATCGCGACCGAGCTGCCTGAAGTCGCCTGCGAACCCCGCCTGATGGAACAGGTCCTGGTCAATCTCCTGCTGAACGCGTGCGACGCTTGCAGACCGGGCGGGCATGTCGAGCTGAGGATATTGGCCGAGGGACAGCGGGTGGCGTTCGTGGTTACCGACGACGGAACCGGGATCAGTCCCGACGCCGCAGCACGCATGATGGACCCGTTCTTCACGACCAAGCCGGTGGGCGAAGGCACGGGGTTGGGTCTAGCAATAGCCAATGAGCTCGTGAAACACCATCGCGGCACGCTCAGTATCGCGGCCAGGCAGGGCCATTGCGGGACGCGAGCGTGCGTTGAGCTTCCAACTGCCACGGAGCCAATCGATGCCTGAGCCCAAGAGCAAAACTCGCCCGCGAGTGCTCATCGTAGACGATCAGCTGTCAATGGCCGAAACGCTCGCCGACGGCCTGCTCGAGAACGGCTATGACGCGGTGGCTCTATCGTCGAGCCGTGACGCCGCCGAGCGACTCGTCGAGGACTCGTTCGACGCCCTGGTGACTGACCTGCGCATGCCGGGCATCGACGGGCTCGAGCTGCTCAAGCTCTCGCGCGCCGCCGCTCCGGCGCGGCCAGTGATCGTCATGACCGCATATAGTGCCGTTGAGAGCGCCATTGAATCGATCCGGCAAGGGGCGTTTCACTACTTGACGAAGCCGTTCAAGCTCGATGAGCTCGTGTTGTTCTTGAGCCGAGCACTGGAGGATTCTCAGTTGCGGCGTGAGACAGTATCGTTGCGAAACGCGCTGCGCGCTCAACTTGGGCTCGCGAACGTCGTCGGAAGCAGCGAGGCGATGCGCACCCTGCGGGAATTGGTGGAGCGGCTCGCTCAGGCGACGTCCCCGGTCCTCTTATATGGTGAGACAGGGACCGGCAAAGGGTTGATTGCGCGCGCGCTGCACGCGCAGGGTCCGCGCGCGCGCGGCCAATTCGTCTCGGTCAACTGTGCCGCGCTGCCCGCAAATCTATTGGAAAGCGAGCTCTTTGGTCATGTGAGAGGCGCATTCACCGGCGCGACGAGCAATCGCGCTGGGCTATTTTCTGACGCCAACGAAGGCACGCTGTTCCTCGACGAGATCGGTGAAATCTCGCCAGGGCTACAGGCCAAACTGCTTCATGTCTTGGAGAGCGGAACCGTGCGGCCCGTGGGCGCAAACAGGGAACTGCCCGTCGACGTCAGAATAGTTGCGGCCACGCATCGCGACCTTCACGACCGAGTCGCGAGCGGCATGTTCCGCGAGGATTTGCTGTACCGCTTGGACGTGGTGAGCATCGAGATCCCGGCGCTTCGACATCGCCGCGAGGACATCCCTGCGTTGCTCGATCATTTTCTGCAGAAGGCGAAGCAGAAGCATCCGCAATCCGTCGTTGCCGGCTTCTCCAAGCCGGCACTCGCGCAGCTTCTCGATCATCGTTGGCCTGGTAACGTTCGAGAGCTCGAACACTTGGTCGAGCGGATGGTTCTTCTCGGTCGGTCGAGGGAGGTCGAAGCCGAAGAACTGCCGCGGGCGATCGGTCAACGCGGTTCTGCTCCACTCTCTTTCCAGGGAGAGATCCTGACAATCCGCGACATGCAGTCGCGCTATGCCACATGGGCATTCGAAACACTGGGAGGACGACGCATGCAGACTGCCGAGAAACTCGCCGTGGATATCAAAACGCTGGGTCGACTGCTCAAGAACGACGCTGAACAGGGCGCGAATGAGGCCTGAAGGGTCCCGTCGGTCAGGCTCACCATGCCGCTAGTAGTAAGCAGCATTCCGGCGGCTTCGCGCTAAGACAGAATGCGCTTTGGAAACGCGTTCAGAAGCACACGATGCCTAGTTCTGCTGCTGTCCGTACACGGGGAACGTCACATACTTGTTGACCGGCTCGGGCACAGTGAGCTGAAAGCTCCAGCTGCTGCCCGCTGCGAGATCCATCGTTGAGTTGGCGTAGCCAAAGTCGAACGGGCGGCCCCCGGAATCGACGGGAAATAGGTAAAGCTCCGGACCGGGCGCATCGGTCGTGGCGTGATTGGCGACGCTGCCGGTGACGAGCGTGCCGGCAGAGGTGCCCGCGAGCTTCACGTTCTCGACAGCCAAGTCGCCCACTTTGACGGCATCGGGAATCAGAACCCCGCGCGGCTGATAGTCGATCTCAACGACCTTCGGGTCACCGCCGCTGTAAAAGGCGACGGCTTGTTCGCCCATCCCAACATCACCCGGCTCCAAACAGGGCAGCGCGCCGTCGGCGCTGGTTTGATGCATTGGGCCCTGCACCGGTACTATCGCCTCTCCGCCCAGGTTGCCCGCATCCAAATCGGCAGCGGTCGGGAATGCCGCGTTGACCTGCGGCAAGCACAGCGGAACCGTGTCGTCGTTCCGCACCGCGACCACCCAGTACACGCCATTGGCACCCTCGTCGACCAGCGTGGCCGCGAGCAGTGTCAACGACGCTCCGCCGTCGACGAGCGAGTACGTGATGTCAGCGGGCACGAACGGCATCCCGTCGCCGGTGATCGTTCCCGAGACCGGCGTGGTGTTGCCCGGTGACGAGTTGGGACTACTACTGCTACTGCACGCTGTGGTCAGCGCAACGAGCACCGAGACGAGGGGGATGGCATGAATGTAGAGGCGTGTTTTGCGCATGAATTTCGTCACTTTCAAATCACTGTGAATGTCTTCGGCAAGTTCTGACTCTACGACCGGAGTCACTCGAGTAGTGGCGCCGTCGTCTGAAACGCGAGTGCCGGATCGCATTGTGTGGAGGTCATGGCACTATCGATAGTACCGCACGTTGCCGTGTTTTCACCCGAACCCTTGCTCCCAGTAGTCTCTGTCAACGAAGTACTCATCGATTGAGAATCCATCCGGGTTGTCGGCAAAGCCCGGAAGTTTCTCGAATCGTCGGACGGCCTCATCCGCGCTTTCCCTCGACGAGTAGACTCCCAAAAATTTGAC
Source organism: Polyangiaceae bacterium (assembly GCA_035485095.1). GTDB lineage: Bacteria > Myxococcota_A > Polyangia > Polyangiales > Polyangiaceae > PMG-095. The sequence continues at coordinate 7,492 of DATHOI010000827.1, forward strand.
GTCCTCGTTGCCACTGCTCAGGCGGGCGTGTTGTAAGACAAAGACTGTTTCCATCGGCCGCACTCCTCAGGTCTGGTTACAGGGATACTATGGGTTTCTGAACCCGCGATCGCCCCACTTTTTTACCTGGTTGAATTCGCTACCTGGTCCCTTCGGGTAGTTGTTTGGCCCATACTTCTCGTCCAGCAATCGTTTCGCGAAGTCCTTCCCCGCCTCTCCGACCTTTGGACGATTTCCTTTGGCCCAGCTCGGGACGTCGCGCGCCGCCTCCTTCCCGGACACGTCACCCCGCGGCACTTGGAAGTCCTTTGCCTGAACGCGCGCCAGCGCGTCTAGTCGCGCCAGATCGATTGACTGTAGCACCGCGGCCGCCGCGCGAATGTCGTCCAAGGAGAAGAGGCGCACTGCTGCGAGCGTGGTATCGACTATCGACTTGCACTCTCCGAGCATGCATCCAATGTCTTGGAC
>DATHOI010000828.1:0-5127 GCA_035485095.1 Polyangiaceae bacterium
CCTTCCGCGGCTCCGTCTGCGGGGCCGGTTTCGAGCCGTTGCCACGACTTGCCGCAGAATAATGCCTTCACGATCGGCGAAGTCGCGCAGGCGAAGGCGCCTGCCGACGACGACGACGCGGGTGGGCCGGACCAAGATGACGAGGTGCCGGCACCATTTTCGGTCGAGCTCGGCCTGGCGCGCGCCGACGCGAGCGGCTTCTTGGTCAGCGCGCTGCGCTCGACCAAAGGGCAAGCCCACGCGCTGATTGCAGTCTTGCCCGGCGACGCCTCGACGGGGAAGCTCGTCGATCTCGGCGCGGTGCACGGCGACCCGGACCCAGCGCAGTTTGCGCTGCACGGCGCGGACCTGCTCGTGGCGGCATCCGACACCGATGCGGGCGGAGGCATGCTGAAGCTCGGCTTGGTTCGCGATGTGCGTGGCGCCGCGACGTTGAGTTGGGGGCCCGAGATCACTGGCGTGCGGCGCGACTCGACGTTTGCCCTCGAAGTCTCGGGTGAGCGCGCGTTGCTCGCCTATGCGGCCGAGGTCAGCGGCAAGATCCGCGTCTATGGCATGCTCGTCGATCCGGCGAATCTAAAAAATAAGCTCACCCCCGAGCCACTCAGCGCGGCGGGTGCCGACGTCGACTCACCGCGCCTCGCGTTGCGCAAGGGCGGTTATTGGTTGGCAGTCGCGCGCTCGCTCGACGCGCCGAAGGCCAAGTCGAAATCGCACGGGAACGACGCGGGCGCCGCGCTCGCTGAAGACGATTCGTTGCTCGATCTGGGTACGCGGCGCATCGAGCTGACGAAGCTCGATGCGCAAGGCAAGGCGGTATCCTCCGCGCTCGTCGTCACCGCGCCCGGGGCGAAGCCGATGACCTTCGATCTGGTTGCTGCCGCGGATGGCGGCGCTTACGTCGGTTTTCGCGAAGACGACAGCACGCCGGGCGCAGACGGCGGCCCGCTGGAGCTCGTGCACGTCAAGCCCGACGGCACGTTCGAGAAGCTCGCGCTGGACGGCGATACGAACGGCACGGGCACTCCTTCGCTACTGGTGGACGCGAGTGACCCCGCGAAAGTCTGGCTTGCGGCCGCCGGAGAGAGCGGTTCGACCTGGTTCGGCCGCATTGGCGATCACACGGCGTTGTCCGCGGACAGCGTCGTGCGCGGCGCCGACTTGGTCGCCGCGCGTGACGGCCAGTTGCTGCTCGCGCGCTCCAAGGGCACGGCCGCAGAATTGTCCGTCGTGCAGTGCGCGGAGTAAGCGCGCGCTATTTCACGATAATCGGGACGACCTTCTCCACCCACTGCGGGGTGTGGTTGCCGGTCGGTTGCGTCATGTCGTCGTCTTGATTGGGTAACCAGACCGGAGCAAAGCTCGGGTCGACTTCGAGCGGTTGACCGGGCGTGGCGCGGACTGCCGCAAACCACAGTTGCGGTTCCGTGTCGCTCGCCCCCGCCAAGCGCAAGCCATAGGCACGACGCGAAGCAAACGCGACCCAGTAGATCTGCTGCTTGTTGAACATGCCGTGGTCCGGGCTCCAACGTGGCCAAGAATTGGTCAAGTTGCCGTCGCCGTTGGCTTGCGTCAGATCGACCGGTGTGCCGCCCGACGCGGGCACGGCCAGTAAGCGCGCGGACAAATCGCTGTAGCCGTCACAGGGGTCGGAGCCCCAAGAGCCGATATTCATCGGCGCGCTGCAGGACGACTGATTGAAGACGACGAATTTGCCATCGTCGCTGATGGCCGGATAATAGCTCGATTTCCCAGCGATTCGCGGCACGAGCAGCTTCGCTGCGCCCGTCGCGCTCTGCCCGTCCGAGGGTGCGATCCAAATCTGCGAATTGAGGACGAGATCACCGGTGGGGGCGGGTACCGCGGCAGTCGCCGTAAAGTCGAAGGACACGAATGCGATCGAGTCACCCGTGGGCGACCAAAAGGGATGCGACTTCGGCTCGGTGGTGTCCGCGGCGAAGAGCTCCGACACGTCGGTCAAATTGGCGTCCGCGGTGCGCAGCAAGAGCTTACCGTGATACTCGTTGATGAGCCGGGAATTGTCGGGCGAAAATGTCGTCATCGACGCGTAGCCGGTGGTCGTGTCGAGGCGCTGCGCGATGGGCGTCTTGCTCGCGACGTCGATCAACTCGAAGGCTGCTGGCAAGCTGCCACCGAAGGACAGCGCGATCTTCGAGCCGTCGCGCGAAATCGCGTGGCAACCCATGCAAGCGTGAGGCCCCGCCTGGTCGGGTGGCACATTCGACCCGGTCAATGCCGGCGAATCTGGATCCTGAGACCAATACGTTTCAGGCGTGCCGCCGGCGGCGTTCGCGAAGTTGTAGCGACGGATCTCGGTTTGGCTGGCCCCGACGCTGCTCGTCGTCCAATAGTAGAGACCGCCCGAGAGTTGCGCGTAAGTCCAGGAAACATCGGTCAACGTGGCTTGGCCCACGTTCGCGCCGGCAGAGTCCGCCAGCAGGATGGTCGTGGTGAGCGGACCGAAGTAGTTCGCGTCGCCGAGTGTCTTGCACACGGCGGCCGGGAGCGTGAGCACGCAACCGGTGGGATCTTGCTCGGCCGGCGCGCACGTGTCGTAGAAATTGAGATCGAAGCCGTCGACGTGAAAATTCACGCGCGCGATCGTCTGAGTCTGCACCGTGCGCTTGAGGTGGATCTCGACCGGCGCGAGGTTTGCTGGGAACAGAGCGTGCGAAAGCGGGTAGACCACGGTTGGCGCAGCCGCTGCGCTGGGGCTGCCGGAGAACAAGGTCTTGTTCGCGGGGTCGAAGGTCGTGCCGAGCACGTCACCGCCGGCCGGAATGGCGCTGGGCGGCGGCGTGGTGTCACCCATGCCGAGCATCTCGCCCCCGTCGGGCTGGGGGCTGACGATGATGTCGACCGTGCCGGACGAGCCGGCCATCGCGAGGGTCTGCCCAGTGCCGGCGCTGCCCGTGCCTCCCGTGCCGGGGCTCGTTTGCATGACCGAAGAGCCCGAGCCCTTGCCGGCGCTGCACGCAAACGCGAGGAGCGCCCCCGAAATGATCGGAATGGCGAGAAAAAGGCTTCGATTTGCTGGCACCGGGCGGCTCCCTGCGAGGCTGGGGAAGAGTCCCCAACGCCGTCTAGTGTCCGGACCTTCGGGCAATTTTCTGGAAAAGGTACGGTTACCTTCGAGTCTCGCGGTTTCACCTCGAGACCTCGACTGACTGCGTTATTCCCGACGCGGCTCAGCGCCGGGCACGCCCAGCAGCGGCCCGGGCACGATGTCGATACTGCTGAGCTCGCCCGCCCAATCGATGCCCAGGGACGACGACAGCGTCGACGCGAGCTTCTTGCCAAAGCAGCGGGCCACGATTTCACAAGCCAGGTCGAGCCCGAGCGCGCTCGCTCTGGCGCTCAGGAACTTACTCGATGCGCAGACCGAGTCGCGCGCGTTGGGTTTGGCCGTTGGACACAGTGCCTGCAAATCGGTCGCCAAGTCGTGCGTGGTCGCGACCTCGACGCCATCGAGCAAGCCGGCCTGGCCCAGGATCCAGACGCCGTTGCCGATGGCCGCGACGTGCTCGGCTTCTGCTGCTGCGCGTCGCAACCAGTCGAGAAAGCCGGCGTGCTCTGCCGCGCGGCGCGCCCCATAACCCCCGGGGATGATAAGACACTCCACACTCGCGCTCTCGGTGCAGGCGCGCGTGGCGTCGAGCGCGAGCCCGCTGCGCGTCCCGACCGAGCCGCGCTCGGTGGCGACGAGCTCGACTTTGAACGGCTGGAAATTCCATTGCCGCCCGGCGGCGGAGAGCACGGACAGCGGCCCCGTCACGTCGAGCAGCTCGACTTCATCGAAGAGCGCGATCGACGTTTGGTAGGGCTTGGTGCGCATCGCGAGCGGTTCTCAGAGCGTCAGCAAGGTGGAGCCAATGGTGCCGCGGCTCTCGAGCGCGCGATGTGCGGCGCTTGCGTCCGCGAGCGCGAAGCGCTGCCCGATCTCCACTTTCACCCCGCTCCGCAGCGCTTGGAAGAGAGCGCTCGAGCTCGCCAGCAGCTCGGCCCGCGTGGCGATGTAGTGGGTGAGCGTTGGCCGCGTCAGGTAAAGTGAGCCCTTTTGCGACAGTTGTAGGATGTCGAAGGGGTCGGGTTTGCCCGACGCATTGCCGAAGCAGACCAGCGTGCCGCGTGGCTGCAAGCAATCGAGCGACTCGGCGAACGTGGCTTTGCCGACCGAGTCATACACGACGGAGACGCCGCGCCCGTCCGTCAGCTCACGCACGCGTGTCGCGAAGCTTTCTCGGGTGTAGATGATGGTTTCGCTGCACCCATAGCGGCGCGCGAGCTCGGCTTTCTGATCCGAGCTCACCGTGCCGATCACGCGCGCGCCGAGCGCGCTGAGCCACTGGCAAGCGAGCAGCCCGACGCCGCCCGCGGCTGCGTGCCAGAGCACGCTCTGCCCGGCCTTCACCGCGAAGGCGCGGTGGATCAAAAACTCCGCGGTCATGCCTTTCAGCAAGCACGCCGCAGCGACGTCGTCGGAGACGTCGTCCGGAAGCGAGACCAGGCGATCAGCGGCGATGACGCGTGCGTCGGAGTAGGCGGCCGGCGCGCCGGACCCGGCATACGCCACACGCTCGCCGACGCGGACGCTGGTCACGCCTTCACCGACCTGTTCGACCACCCCAGCGGCCTCCGAGCCAAGCCCCGATGGCAGCGGCACCGCGTACAGGCCGCTGCGCTGGTAGGTGTCGATGAAGTTCACCCCGATGGCATGGTGGCGCACCAAGGCCTCGCCCGCTTTGGGCTCCGGGCGCGGAACCTCCTCGAGCGTCAGGACCTCGGGCCCACCGGTTCGAGAGAAGCGAATCGCGCGTGTCATGTGTTTCGAGGCTAGCGAGCTTTGTCGGTGAACGCGACGCCTGCGATCGCGGTAAGGGTCTGGCCCGCGCGTTGCCGTGTCGCGGACGGGGTTCTGTGGTATCCCAGAGGCACAGTCCGCATGTCGTCCGATCCCGGCTTCGAGCTCAAGCCTGCGTCCTCACCGCTGCCCGCCGCCGAGCGCGAAAAGCTGATGAAAGACCTCGGCTTTGGCCGGTTGTTCACCGAGCACATGGTGACCATCCGCTACCACGCGCCAGAGGGTTGGGGCCGCGGTTTGCTCTC
>DATHOI010000829.1:0-2256 GCA_035485095.1 Polyangiaceae bacterium
TCGGCATGTTGCCGCTCACGCGCGTGTATCCACACTTGGCAGCCTGGGTGACGCGCATCGAAGCGTTGCCCGGTTACGATAAGACCTATCCGCCGCACTGGCGTTGAAACGCCCATAAATCACCTAGATTTACCAGCCCGCCGCTGTGGCGGGATTGCGCGTGCTCAGGCTCAATCCGTGTGCCGAGCCAGCGTGCTAGAGCATCATCGACGGAGATGCACATGAAAATCTTGATCATCGGCGCTTCGCAAGGAACCGGCGCGCTTGCAGCTCAAAACGCGCTGGACCGCGGCCACGCCGTCACCGCGTTTGCACGCTCGCCGGAGCGGCTAACGGTTCAGAACCCACAGCTCACCTTACTGAAGGGTGATTTTCACCAAGCGCAATCCGTGAGCGACGCGATGCGCGGACACGACGCGGTGATCGTCACGGCGTCTGCCACGAGCCTCAAGGCGTTCAAGGAGAATCCGAACTACTTTTCGCAAGGCACGGCCTACGTCATCGAGGCGATGAAAACTCACGGCGTGAAACGGCTGGTGATCTTGAGCGCATTCGGCGTCGGTGAGAGTCGAAAGAACGCGGGGTTCGTGCTCGACAAACTGGTGATCTCGTTCCTGCTGAAGGCGCCTTTCTTGGATCACGAACGCCAAGAGCAGTTGGTCAAAGCAAGCGGCCTCGATTGGGTGATCGCCCGCCCCGGGCGCCTCACGAACGGCCCCGCCAATAAGCGCTATCACAAGGAAACGAGCCTCAAACCCGTGCCCAGCAGCATCTCGCGCGCAGACGTCGCAGACTTCCTGGTCGAAGCGACGCTGGTCGATACCTGGCTAGGGCACGCGGTGCAGATCGGCGGTTGAAGCGCGTGGAGCGGCGCGCGCTCTTCGCGGAGGTTTGTGCGCTGGCGCAAAGCGGGTAGCCTGAGGGGCGCCATGGTGGAGCGTGTCGCGTGCCTGTCGAACGGCAAGCTGGTCGTGATTGAAGAGGGGCGCGAGCCCACCGAGCTAGAGAGCCCGTACGCCGAGCAGATCGGCGCGCGTGAGCGAGCGATGGTCCGAAAAAATGCTTGGAAGACACAGGGGCGCGGCGCGGCGTTCATGGGCGGCGGGCGTTCGGCGCTGTGGGGTGGTGGCGCGGACGCCGAGCTGCCGCCGGCGCGCATCGTCGGCGTCACGCGCGGGCGCGTGAGCGGCGAGCTCTGCTACGCGATCAGCACCGGCGTGGTCTCGGGCGTGTTCGCGCAAAAGCCTGGTACCCGCGACGAGCAACGCCTGTTCCATCACGCAGACGTGCTGCTCCGCGAGGTCGACTTTAGCTTCGCCGATGAAGCCTTCACCTGCACCGTCGACGGCAAAGGTGGCACGAGCGCGATCGGCGTCTTGGCGGACGACGGCAAAGGCGTCCGCACGGTCACCGAAGGTGACGTGCTCGACCGCGGGCCGCGTTGGCAGCCCGGCGGCGTCGCGGAGATCGTGTATGCGTCGGCGGGCATCGGGCGCACGCAGTCGGGCGCGTGGGCGGGGCTTTCGCCGTTCGCGCTACATCGCTTGAGGCTCAACGACGGCACTGTCGAGGTACTCGTGTCCGACGCCAAGTACGACTACGTGGCTCCGGTACCCGTGGCTGAAGGGCTGATCTACGCGATTCGCCGCGCTTATCAGGCAGGGCCGCCCAAGGCGTCTGCCCTCGGGGTGCTCGGGGATCTGTTACTTGCGCCGTTTCGCCTGCTGTATGCGCTGTTTCAGTATCTGAATTTCTTCAGCGCGCGTTACACGGGTAAATCCTTGCTCACGCGCGGTAACGCTCAGCAGAAGGCGGCGGACGCCGAGCGCATGATGATCTGGGGTAACTTGGTCGAGGTCGCGCACGACGCCGACGACGCCGCGCACGGGTCTTCGGCGAGCCGTGAGGCTCGAGGCTACGAGCTCGTGCGGATCACCCCGAAGAGCACGGAGGTCATCGCTCAGGGCGTGCTCGCGTTCGACATCGCGCCCAACGGAGACGTCGTGTATTCGAGCGGCAAAGCGCTATATCGAATGGCACCCGCTAAAGGCAGCAAGCCGAGGAAGCTTGCGGACGTGCACCGGGTCGAGCAAATCGTGATCTGCTGAGCGCGCTCAGTGACCGTGCGCGGGCTCGAGCACCGGCTCGCGAACGCCGATGTCGGCGATCCATTCCCAGCCCAGCGCACCCCTGTGAGTGATGACCGCGACGGGTTGACCGCGAGCCATGTCGAAACACAGGTCCGAGCGGAAACCC
>DATHOI010000830.1:0-9230 GCA_035485095.1 Polyangiaceae bacterium
GTCATGCGGCGCTGGACGGGGTCGTGGGTTGTGCTGACGGCAGCGATTGCCGCGTGCTCGTCGTCGCTCGACGACAGCGCGTCGACGGCCGCTCGAGGTCCGTCGAACGATGGAACTGGTACCGGTATCGGGGGTTCTCCGTCGCTAGGGGGGCCTAGTTCTTCGGGTGGGAGCACGTCTGTCATTCCGCCAGAGCAAGAGGAGGATCAGAGCTTTCGCGCTCCAGTCGTGAGCGGGCGTTGGGTTTGGACCGCAAACCCAGACACCGGCAAGGTCGCTGTGGTCGACGCCAAGAACTTTACCGTGCGGTTGGCTGATGCGGGGCAAGCACCGACGTACCTGGCGGCGCTGCCGACCGCCCAAAACACGAGCAAGGCGATCGTGATCAACGCGAAGAGCCAAGACGCAACGCTGCTCAGCGCGGCTGACACTGGAGACGTGACCGCGTCGCTCCCGATCCGACTGCAAGCCGACGCCAACACTTGGGCCGTGAGCAAAAGCGGCAATTTTGCGATCGCTTGGACGGACTCACAAGGCATTGCCGCGGATCCAGCCGAAGCGTTCGACGACATCTCGGTGCTCGATCTGAGGGGTGCGGCGCCGGTGGCGACGCGCCTCGTGGTGGGTTTCTTACCGTCGCGTGTGTTCATCGACGACGACGAGCAAAAAGCTTTCGTCGTCGCGACGTCGGGTATCACGATGATCGATCTGAGCGTGACCCCGCCTGTGGTGGTCGGTGAAAAGGCGGTTTCTCGGGACATCAAGGACGACGCGACGACGCGTGACGTGTCGGTGCTGCCCGACGGCAGCTACGCGCTGGTTCGTCACGACGGGAGCGCCACGATTACCCTGGTCAACCTCGATCCGGACAAGTTGGCCGATGCAACCTCGGCCACTCTGAGCGATGTCACTTTGCCGGGCCCGGTCACCGACCTCGATCTCACCGCTGACTCTACGTCGGCGCTCGCCGTCGTCCGCGGGGATCCGACGCCATCCGTTGGATCGGGTGATGCCGGAACCCCCGAAGCAGGAACGAGCGACTCCGAGGCCGGCGCGTCGAGCGCCGGTGCATCTAGCGGCGGATCCACGCCGCTCCAGTCCACGCTGGCCATCTTGCCCATCCCTCAGATTTTCAACGACCCCACGAGCTTCGACACCGTGTCGATCGACGAGTTGTTTGGCTTGGTCAACATCGCCCCTCAAGGCACCAAGGCGCTGCTCTACACCAACGCGGTTGCCAACAGCCACATCACGGTGCTCGAGACAGCACTCGGCTCGACATACCTCAGCCACCGGACGGTCGATGCGCACGGCGATGTGCACGATGTGTTTCCTTCGCCCGATGGCGCGTACGCAATCGCGTCGCTGACCCCGCAGACGAGCGCGGACAAGCCAGGGTTCGCAGTCATTCCTGTGGACGCGACTTTGCCGTCGCACACGCAAACCACCGAGGCGCCGGTGTTCGCGGTCGCGCAGAGCAGTAGTCCCTCGTCGCGCGCCGTGATCACCGTGAGTGACGGAGCCTCGAATTTTGCGGCTTATATCGTGCGCATGCCTGAGCTGGTCGTCGACCGCGTGGTGTTGCCGAGTCAACCGCTGGCCGGCGCAACGGGGCTCGTTCCGGATGCTGGCATGGCGTACATCGCTGAGTCGAATCCGGAGGGGCGTATTACGTTCATCGATCTCGAAACTGGTGTGCCGCGAACCATCACCGGCTTCGAGATTTCAGCGAAGGTGATCAATGGCAACTGAGCCGTTTCGAGGCGCGGTCAGATACACTCTGATCCTAGCCCTGCCCGTGCTGCTTTCGTCGTTGCTTGGTTGTGGCAGCAGCGCTGATGCGGAGGCGGATCTCCCGGGCTTCCAAGGCGGCCCGTCGAGCTCTGGCGGCACGAGCGCGAGCACCAGCCCTGGCGGGATAGACGTGACGGTAGGGGGGGCCGCGTCGCTTCCGCCGGAAAAGGAGCTCGATCAAACATTTCAAGCGCCGGTAGCCACTGGCGGCGTGCTGTGGACCGCGAACCCGGTTAGCGGTCGCGTCGCGCTGATTGACGCGCAAACGTTGCAGGTCCGCATGACCAACGCCGGCTTTGGTCCGACCTATTTGGCGGCCGTTCCGAGTGCAGTCGGCACAGAGTCTGCGATCGTGCTCAATGTCGGCAGCCACGACGCGAGCTGGCTGCAGGCGACCCCCGATCAGATCACCGTCACCACGATCGCGACGAGCACGGGCGCGAACTCGTGGTCGATCAGCGATGACGGGCATTTCGCGATTGCGTGGACCGACGTGACGCAAATCCAAGGCCCTGCTCCCGATCCGACCGACGGCTTCTCCGAATTGACGGTCATTGATCTGAGCGCGACACCGCCCGTCAGCACGCGGCTGAGCGTCGGGTTTCGTCCCAGTAAGGTCGCCTTCGACGCGCAGAAACTGCATGCATTTGCCGTCGTGGACGAAGGCATCAGCGTGCTCGATCTGAGCGGAAGCCCCCTCGTGTCGGCGCTCATCTCCGTGACGACGACGGGCAACGGGGCACGCGACGTGAACATTTCGCCCGACGGCAGCTTCGCGGTCGTGCGCGTCGATGGCAGCAGTGACGTGCAAATTCTCGACCTGACCTCGAGCGCGAGCGTGCCACAAATCGTCAGTCTCGAATCCGACGTTACCGATTTGGATCTGAGCGCGGATGGCAAAACGGCAACCGCAGTGCTCGGCGACGAAACTCCGCCCACCGTGGTCAGCTTCCCCGTGCCGAACCCTGGCACCGATCCAACGAGTTTCGTCACTCAGGCCATCCCGGGTGAGCTGGTACGCAGCGTCACGCTCGCACCCGACAATCAGGTCGCGTTGCTGTACGCGAATGCGGTCCCGAGCGACGACTTGACGCTGCTCGATACGGAGGACTTCACGTATCGCACGGTGGACCTGAAGGGCGCGGTCCAGCAGGTGTACGTGTCGCCGGATTCGCAGGCCGCCATCACGTTCCAAGTGCCGCCGCCTGGCAGCGTGAAAAAAGGCATGTTCAGCGTCGTACCGACCGAGTCGGTCCGCCCGCCTCAGATCGTCGACACCGACGCCGTTCCGCAGGACGTCGCATTTTCGAGCGCAGCCGTCGGCAAAGCATTGCTGACCGTGCACGACGCGACGAGCACGACGTACGGCGTGTACGTGATCGGGCTCACGAACTTGGAGCAGAACTTGGTGCCGCTTGCCAGCGCGCCATTGCCTGGTGCGGCAGGCATCGTCCCAGACGTCCGCGTCGGCTTCGTCGCGCAGCAGCATCCAGAGGGGCGCATTACGTTCATCAATTTGGACTCGGGTGTTGCTCAGACGCTGACCGGTTTCGAAATCGCGGCCGGCGTCGTGCAATGAAGCGAATCTCGAGTTGTGTGAAATTCCTAGTGTCGATCAGATTCGAGAGGCGGACATGAGAACCTTTGCGTGGCTTTTGTGCGGGGCGTTGACATTGGGCTGCGGTGGGCGACCGAGCGCCTGGGACACCAGTTTCATGCCGGCCAACGGCACAACCGGCGTATCCGCCGCCTACGGGCTTACGGCTAGCGCTGCAGTCGTCGATCAATCGCTCGGGCGAGTGACGATGCTGAGCTCTCCCTCGGCGCTCAACTTGAGCGCCCAATCGTTCGGCCTGGGGCATGACTTGGCGAACGCGCAGACTTCCTTCGACAGGAAGACGCTCTTTCTGTTGTCGCGAGGCGTGCAACCACAGCGCAACCCCGGCGATGAGCCGCCCAAGTTGATGTTGATCGACGGCGATGGGTCGCTGAGTGTCAAACAGACCTACACGCTCAAGGACCCGCTCGATCAGTTGGCGCTCGACCCTCAGAACGAATGGGCCGTCGCGTATGGCGGCTCCGGTGTCGTCGTCAACCAGAACGAGCTCTTGTTCGTCGACCTGAGTAAGACGGATTCCAGCGCTGTCATTGCGAAGACTCTGAGCAGTTTTGGAAAGAACCCCGACCGCCTGACGTTCACGAGTCAGTTCACCGTAGCCGGGATCGACCCGCGTCGGTTTTTGATCGTCGAACGCGATAGCGACATCGTTTTGGTCGACCTAACCGATCCCGCAAACAGCGATGTCACGATTCCGCTCCTCGCCGACAACGGTAGCGCCGGCAGCTCTGCGCAAATCGTGTATGACCCGGCGAGCGCCATCGTTGCCGTGCGGGTGACCGGTAGCAGCAGCGTGCTGCTAGTGCAGCTTGGCGCTCCGGCTGAGGCCACTCAGAAATTCTCGGTGATTACCAATCTCGTAGATGTGGGTGGTTTCCCGGCCACGATCGACTTCGTGCACACGTCGCTGGGTCTGCGCTTGGTTGCCCTGGTTGGTACGAACGCGGTGCTCGTCGATCCGCAAACGGCGATCACGACGAGCGCCGTGCTGCCCGCGCCGTTTACCGGGATCCGGCGCATTACCGACGCGCTCAATCCCGATGCCGCAGCGACGGACACCGACATCGCGCTGCTGTACGGCGCGAATACGACTCAAATTGCCTACTTCGACTTTGGCGACGTAAGCGCTCTGTTTCGCAGTGTCGAAGCCTCCGACATCGGGGTGCCGGTGCAGAACGTGATCGACGTTCCGGAAGGTCCGTTCGAAGATCGAAAGATCCTCGAGACACCCAGCGAGGACTTCTACGTGCTCGACCTCTCGACTCGTCAGAGCGCGCCCATGACCACCAGCGCCGGGCTGACGCTCGAAGTGTCGCCTGACGGCGAGAGAGTGTGGGCCTACCAACCGGGTTCGCCCGGCTTCGCGAACGTCGAGTTTTCGACGCTCGACCCGGTCTCGCTGATCGCGGAGCGCGCCGTGAGCGCCGTGTTCGACATTCGAGCAGCCAACGGAGCGCGGAACGCCCTCGCTCTTCATTTTGGAGATGGGTTCCATGGCGGTATCGGAGCCACGGTCGTCGACGTGGCCGCGCCAACGACCGCTACGGCGCGTTTCTATAGCGGCTTGGAATTGGGAGGGATTCACTGATGCGCTTTCGACCGACGCATACGGCGCTGCTGGTCAGCCTGCTGATTTCGAGTGTCCGTGCAGCTCACGCAGAGCCTCTGGGCTCGCACCAACCTCTCATCGAAGCTTCTCTCGGAGCTCGCGTTTCCAAAGTGGGGAGCCCCGGGTACGATCCGTTCGCTGATTCGGACGAGCTCGTGCAGGTGAGCCTCGGCGTGGCTGCCACGGCGTTGCGCGCCGACAGATTTTCTCTCGCGGGCGTGGGGTTTTGGGACTACGGAGGCCACAGCTCACAAGCGCGCGGCGAGGCGACCACGCTCACCACCCAGCGGCTCACGGTGGGGCCGGAACTTCGCTATCACGTGATCTCGCCGCTGTACGTGTTCGTGCACGCCTTGCCCGCCTTCGCTTATACGGAGACATCACTCGATGATGCGGTGGCCGAAGCGACTCTCTCCGCGCGTCACTGGTCGTATGGGGTCGACAGCGCCGCGGGCGCCGCGGTCGAGCTGTACGGCATGCGCAGTGGTGAGTCGCGCCTGCCCAGGTTGTGGGGCATTGCGGAGGGCGGCTATGGCTACCTGAGCTCGACTCATCTCGGGCTCGTCCCCGATGCCAGCTCGGGGGCTCCGCAGCGCACGGCCTCGATAGACCTGGGCTCGCTTTCGTTGAGCGGCCCTTATGCGCGCGTGTCCATCGCCGTCAGCTTTTGAGAGAGATGACCTGGCGCGCGTGCCGGCCCCACTCGTAGGCTGTGGATTGGGGCTTAGAGACACGGGCCCACACGCGCCGACACCCAAAATTCAAGCTCGGCCGAAACCTAACGCAGCGGATTCCGGTCTAAAACTTGATAGCAGAGAGAAACCTTGGTGGACGCCCTACGGGAGATTGCTAGAGTAAAGACCGTGCAAGTAGTGCTGCGGAAGCTTGGTCGTGGCTCTCGTGCGGTAGCCGGTCGCTTGGTTCGCGCTCCTCGGAAAGGTTCCGTCGTCGTGATCGAGTTCTCCGACGGCATGCACGAGTACGTGACGACTCCCGTCAAGCGCGTGCTGCGTCTGGCCGCAAAAGACGTCTTCTATATCGAGACCGTCAATAGCCGGTACCGTCTCGAAGTGCGTGACCGCGAGCGCGCGCTCGAAGACGCATCGAGCGGCTGATTCCAGGCGTCTGCCGTCGTTCCCCGCCCGCCGCCGAGGCCGGTTTGGGCTATGAAGAGTGCGAAGTGCTTTCCCCAATCGGAAAAGCGCTGTATGCGAGGGGCCCGATGGCTGCCGGTAGTTCGGTAGTGTCGTTTGCGCAGCCCCGAAGAAAGACACGGAATTTACGATGGGACGATTCGATAGCCGCAATTCGGAAAAGATGACTCGCCGCAAGGGGCAGCAGAAGAAGAAGGAACGCCTAGCCCGTCGCGCTGAAGCAGCGCGCGCCTCGCGCAAGGCGACGAAGCCCACCAAGAAATCCAAGGGCTGAAACGATCCGCGAACGCGGGCTCGCTCATTTTCGAGCCCGCGCTGGTGCTACGGGGCTGCTGCCGTGCTCAATCTTCGCGGATCACTTTAGTAGCAAACTGAGCGTCGCGTTGCGGCGGTCGCAGCACTTGGACGCGCTCGCCGAAGAGTCCAATGTCACCGGCTACTCGCTTCTCGCTCTCCAAGACCCAACTGCCTTTGCTCGAGGTCCAGCGTTGGGCGACCCGGGTGCTGCGGAGCGTGTCCTCATCCATGCGCATCCAAGCGAAGTCGACCTGAAAGACTGCGTGGTCCGAGTCGGGCATGCTGAGCCCGCCCAATTCCACGTCGACGATGCGGATGTCCCCGCCCCACGTTGCGCGTCTGCGCAGGAACTCGTCTCGAGCAGCGTTCGTCGTGCTCCCAGCAGCGATGTCGATGCGGCCAAAGCGAGCAGCGATGTTGGCGTCGCGCGCTGCATCGGTCGCGCGTTCCGAGGCCGGCGGTGGCATCGGGCAGGCCGTCAGGAGCACTGCGCACGCCAACACGAACACACTTTTTGACATGGCCCGTGGCTAGCAGGTGCAGCCTGTTTCGGAAAAGAAACCTGCATCATTTGCGGCGGCGCTGCGTGGCCGAGCCTGCTCAGAATCCAGACACGATCACCGCGTAGCTCGTCCACCCCAGGGCCTCGGCGTCCAGACCGCGAGCCAGGCCCAGCCGCAAATTGCTCTCCAGGAAGTAGCCCGTGATGGTGTCGACCCAGAGCTCACCGCCCACGCTGCCGTGAAACACGTTGAACGGGTGGCTGTGATCGATGCTGTCATACGCGCCGCCGTAATCGAAGAACAGCGTCCCGCTCAGCGTGCGGAAGAATATGGGCAAAGTGCTGATGCCGCGATCTGAGTACAGCAACGGAAAGCGATACTCCAGGTTGAGCAAGTTGTACGCGGTGCCGATGAATTGGCCGGGCGCGTAGCCGCGCAGTACGAATGCGCTTTGACGGACCACGCTCGTGAACGCGTCATACAGCGACTGGTCGACGAAGCCTCCAGTGCCGTACAGGCCGCGCTTGGCGTAAGTCCCGAGCGACGTTCCCCCCGACAGACCCAGCGCGAGCACATGGTGCTGCCCCCAGGGCAGCAACTGATAGGCCGTGAACACCCCGCCGATTGCGGTGAGAGTGCTCTCGCTGCCGAGCGCGGGATCGGCTTCATCGAGACCAAGTCCGAGCGAGAAGCCCTTTTCTGCGCTGATCGCGTACACGGTGCTCTGCGCGTTGCTGTAGCTGTAGCCGAGCCGCAGGATGCCGATGTAGCCGCGCTGTGGATCAACCGTGACTAGCGAGTACGGGTCAGCGCTCGTGCCGACCGGTAAATTTCGACTGAAATCCGCGATCGTGTAGCTCAAGGCTACGCTCTGGCCGTCGAATTCACCCGGCGCAAACCAGGACAGTCCCGTCGTCACTCCTGTCAAATGCTCGGTGGTGAGCGGCTGCTGATCGCCATAGCGGTAGTCGTTGCGCTCGGTCGCCGAGCGAAACACGCTCGTACGGAACGCAAACGGTAAGCGATTGTAGGAGTAGTCCGCAGAAGCTTGAAGCTCACCGTTGCCACTGGTTGGAATCGTCAACGAAGCGTCGAAGGAGTGCAGCCCCACCGCATCCGCGCCGCTCGTCGAGATGGTCAACGAGTTTCCGAACGTGCCTGGACCGTAGGCTGCGGTCCACGCTTGGGGTCGGAGCGTGGGCAACGGATTGTACGACTCGACGGGCCAAGCGTGACTCAAGCTCGGCTCGACCGCAGCGGCGCGGTCGTCGAGGGCGGCTGGCGCTTCGAGAAAGCGCGTGCGATCCAGCGGCAACTCGAACAGGTCGAATCCTCCCGAGCGGTAACCAACGTAGACCAGCGTGCGGCCGTCGTCCGAGATCGCGGGCATGTATGCGCCAGTGATCACGTTAGTGACTTGGGCTAGCGCGTGCGTGTCGAGGTCGTACGCGTAAATGTTGGCGATGCCCGTGCGATCCGAAACGAAGTACAGCGTTTTGCCGTCCGGAGACCAAGTGGGTTGCTGGTCGATGGCCCGGTCGTGCATGAGCTCGTAGAACGACCCGCTCTGCACGTCGACGATGCGAATGTCGCGGTAGCCGCCGCGTGTCCATGCGCTGTACGCCACGCTGCGCCCGTCCGGCGAGAAGCGTGGCGTGTAGGCTTGCTCGTACTGTGCGCTCGGAACGAGGCTCCGCTCGCCCTCGATCTCGTGTTGCCCATTCAAGTGCGCGATGCGCAGCGTGCTCGTGCCCGCGCGATTGGTCACGTAGGTGAGCCAGTGCCCATCCGGGCTCACGTCCGGAGCGTTCGCGCGCTCGCCGATCGTCAAGCGTTGCCGGTTTCCCTCGATTCCAGCCGGTGAGCGGGTGTGCGCGGGTTGTCGAAAGAGATCGTTGAAGGCGTAGAGCCGTCGTGACGGCGCCGTATTGTCGAAGTAGAGCGAGCAATCGCGCTCGAAGCTGACTCCGCTGCCGCCCGAGCGCGCGATCAATTCCGCCGTGGCGTCAGGGGCTGCGGCGTCCAGCGCGATCGAGTACACGCCGGCAGTGGTGTCACCGTCGTCACGCTCGTACGCGACGCGGCGCCCGCCTTTGCCGTCGCAATTGGGGATGAAGCGCGGAGTCGTCGCGGTGTAGCCGCGATGAGTCAGCTCACGGCCCTCGCGCAGACCGCGAGCCCTCACGGCGCGCGCTTGTTCGGCGTAACGTCGTTCGAGATCCGCTTGCCACCCCGCGTATAGATCCTCGTAGGTG
>DATHOI010000831.1:0-8876 GCA_035485095.1 Polyangiaceae bacterium
GCGTTCCGGCAGATCTCGCTGTGGGGCGGCTTCATGCACGGAGTCGATCGCGATCTCCGTGCCAATCGCAACACGCCGAATATCACTTGGTTCGCGGAGCTGTCGTACCCCGTGTGGTCGTGGCTGGTCCCCGTCTACCAATTTCAGTATCAAGACGGCTCCTCCTTGGTCGCTGCCTACCGCGAGCACGACATTGGCGCCGTGATACTCCTTTTTGAGAACGTCCGGATGCAGCTGAGCTTCTCCTACTCGGACGACCACACGCGCAACGACGTCGCGGCGGCGCAACTGCACATGGTATTCTGATGGAGGCGCCATGAGCGATCCGAAGAGCGCCACGGCGCGTCCCCGCGAAGACCGCGTTCGGTTCGGGCTTCGGGGCCGCCTCTTGCTCGTGACGCTCTTGTTCGTCAACGCCGCGTTTCTGGCGGTGTGGCTGATCTCGACCTCGACGGCACGACAGGGGCTCCTGACGCTCTCGGAGACGAACCTCGGTCTCAGCGCGGAGAACCTGGCGAGCGCGGTCACCCAAGTGCTGGACGACACCCACGCCGACGCAGCGACCACGGCCCGCCTGGATCTACCGGCGCAGGCCATCGACACCGACGACTCCAAAAACGTGGAATGGTACGCGGACGAGATGGTGCGCACGAAGAGCAAGTACGCCGCCATCGTCGTCGCCAACAAGAACGGCGAGATTGTCGCCTCGAACACCGTCGGCCGCGATGGCCGACCGCTGCGCGCGGCGCTTCGTGGCAGAAGCCTCGCGCACGAGCCCTTTGCGGCTGCCGCGCTGCGCTCTCAGCGGGGCGTGGGCGTGCCAATCCTGCCCGGGCGACCAGCCTTCCTCGATGGCGTGCTCGGTCCCGAGGAGCAAGTGCTCGGCTTCAGCCTGCCGGTCCTCGACGTGATGGATGAAGTCGTCGGCACGCTCACCGTGCTCGTCTCGGTCGATCATTTGTCCGGCATGCTGGACGGCTACACGCGCAGCTCGGACGGAGCCGTGGACTCGCTCGCCGTGCTGGTCGATCGGGACCAGCGTGTCGTCGCCGCGCCCGCCAAGCTGCCCGGTGCGGCGCGCTACCGCGGGGCCGTGTTGCCCAAGAGCGCACGCAGCGCCTCTGGCAGGCTCAACGCGTGGACCGGGCCTTTCGGCAGCGAGTTCCTGCTCGCGCCGAAGCCCGTCCGCGGCGCCGCCGAAGACTGGGGCTTTCAGCTCGTGGTGATGAAGACGAGCGCGGCGCTCGAAGCGCCGGTGCGCGCGATCGGTCAGCGCCTGCTCTTCGTGTTCTCGGGCGCGCTCGTGCTGGCGACGCTCGGCCTGGCATTCATGACGACGCGCTTCCTCGACCCCATGCGCCAGCTGACGCGCGCGATCCTGGCGACCGAGCGCGCCGCCGACTTCCAGGCGCCGTCCGTCACGTCCGCTGACGAGGTCGGCGCGTTGAACCGTGCGTTTGCTCGCATGATCGCGACAATTCGCGAATACGAAGGCTCGCTCGAGCAGAAAGTCTCCGAGCGTACGCGCGAGCTCGCCGATGCCAAGCAGGAAGTGTCGGACATCCTGGACAACATGCGCCAGGCGATCTTCACGGTGAATGCGCAGGGCACGATCAACAGCGAGCTCTCCGCACACACGCGCGAGCTGTTCGGGGACGTGCCGATCGCCGGACAGTCCGTGCTGAATTTACTGCAGATCAAAGAGGAGCACGACCCGGAGACCTTCAGCCGCATGCGCTTCTGGGTCTCGAACATCGTTGGTGCCGACGAGCTGCAGTGGGTCTTGGCCGAGGGAGAACCGCCGCGCACGCTCGAATACCAGCGGCCCGGCAACGACAACGCGACCGAACGGCGCTCGCTCGAGCTCGAGTATGCGCCGATCATGAAGGCCGGCGCGGTGGACAAAGTCATGGTCATCGCCAAAGACGTGACCAAGGTGCACGAGCTCGAAGCCGAGGTCGCGCGCAAGGAGAGCGAGCACCAAGCCAGCCTCGAACGGATCGCCGAGCTGATCGACCTCGATCCGGAGCTGTTCGAGACGTTTCTCACGGAGTCCGTCGCCATCCTCGAGCAGTGCGACGAGGCCGTATCGGCTTTGGAGCGCGCGCCGGCGGATCGCGGCGGAGTCGACGCGCTATTTCGCTACATGCATACGCTCAAGGGCAATGCGCGCATCTTCAAGATCACGACCGTTCAGAACGCGGCCCATGCCGTGGAGGAGCACATACAGGAGCTCAGGAGCGGCCAGCGCCGGGTGACGCCCGAGTCCGTGTCCGACTTGAGGTCGAACGTCGCGCGCCTGCGCGGGCTCTTGCGCGACTTCGAGCGGCTCGGGCGCAAGGTGCTCCGTGGTTCGGTCGACGTCGGCGACGACGCGGGCAAGCGCCGCGCGACCGTCGCGCGCGTCGCGGAAACGCGCATCCTCGAGGTCCGCAAGGCTTACAAGGAGCTCTCGCGCGTGCTCGCCTCGGCCGAGAACCGCGTGCCCGAGGACGTCGTGCGCTTGCACGAGGCGCTCGGCCGCGTCGTGCAGGCGCTCACCTTCATGCCCACCGGCGATCTGTTCGGGCGCATGCGGAAAATGGTGCTCGACCTCGCCGCCGAGCTCGAGAAGCGCGTCGACGATCTCACGACGGCGGGCGACGAGATCGAGGTGGACGTCAAGGTGCTCGACAAGATGCGAGACGTCATGCTGCACGCGCTCCGAAATTCGGTGGACCACGGCATCGAAACGCCGGCCGAGCGGCGCGCCGCGGGCAAGCCGGAGAAGGCCAAGATTTCCATCAAATGTGCGTGGGAACAGAGCACTGGCAGCGATCGGAAGAGCCTCGTCTTCGAGATCGTCGACGACGGCGCCGGCATCGACATCGAACGCGTGAAAGCCAAAGCCTACGAACAGCGCCTCTTTTCCGAGCAGGAGCTGGCGACGCTCGGCGCGGCGGAGGTCATGCAGATCTTGTTCCGCCCCGGGTTCTCCCTCGCGCGTCGGGTCACGACCGTCTCCGGTCGCGGCGTCGGCCTAGACGTGATCGCGGCCACCATGAAGGAGCTCCGCGGGGAAGCGCGGCTGACCTCCGAACGCGGTCGCGGCACCACGCTCCTACTAAAAATCCCCGCGGACTACTATCAAGCCCTCTGACGGCTGCCCTCCAACGACAAGCTCCGACAAGCAAGATGCCAGGAAGGATCGAAAACGGAATGCTAAACTCATGGGTTGTGAAATGGCTCGCTCAGCTCTAATCGTAGACGACTCCTCCACGGTGCGCCGGCAGCTCCGGACCTTCTTGGAAGGCCAGGGGTTCTCCGTCACCGAGGGCGCGAATGGCCGCGAGGGCATCGACGCGGCGCGCGGCAGCGCGTTCGATCTGATCATCGTCGACGTCAACATGCCGGTACTCGACGGCATCTCGATGATTCGAGAGGTCCGGCGCATCACCGCGCACCAGAAGACGCCCATTTTCGTGCTCACCACGGACTCCGCCGTGAGCACCGCGGGCGAAGGGAAGATCGCGGGGGCGACGGCGTGGATCGTCAAGCCGTTCAAGCCGGAGGTCCTGCTGAAGGGTATCCAAAAAGTGTTCGGCGAAGGGAACGGCTGATGGCGCGAAAATACGTATTGCTCGTCGACGACGTGGACGGTCCACTCTGGAAGCTCGCGCCAGAGTTGAAGTCGTTCGATTTCCGCGTCGTGGTCGCGAGCGAAACGGAGCGCGTGATCGCGTTCGTCAAAGCGGCACCGCGGCTGTCCATGGTCGTGGTCAACGAGAGCGTCGTCGACGGCAGCGCGGACTCGCTGCTCCGTGAGATCAAGGCGCTAGAGCCGACGCTCCCGGTCGTGTGGATCGCAAACGCCGACGCGCCGAGCGCTCTATCGGAGAGCGTGCCGGACGCCATGCTGAAGGAGCCGGTCAGCGTCGCCGCTCTGCAGGAGGTCGTTGCGAGGATCCTGCGCGAGCATTTCTATCCGTCGAACTTGGTCGAGGAGCTCGTCCGCGGCCTCACGTCCGCGCTGCAGGCGTTCTCGGCCAACGTCGTCGCCGGGGCGCCATATCTCGCTTCGAGTACGTCCACTCTATCCGAGGTGAACGCGCTGATCACGTTCTCGGGACACCGAGCGGCGGGTCACCTCATGATCGGGTGCTCGGTGATCTCTGGGAGGCATCTGTTCTCCCGCATGTTCCCCGGACAAGAACCCAGCTTGCCGGACGTCGAGGATCTCGTCGGGGAGATTTGCAATCAGGCGCTCGGCTCGCTCAAAGCGTTCTTCGTCGGCCACGCGTCGACCCTCGATATGGGCACGCCGCGCTTCATCCGGGCCGAGTCCGGGAGCATGCGCTACGAAGCACGCCGGCCATGCCTCGGCCTCGAGGTCCGCGATGGCGACATCGCGTTCACCGTCGACTTTCACTTCGAACGCTTCGACCCAGAGACAGTTCGCGAGGAGACTCCCGAGCGGCTCATCGCGTCCGGGGCTTTCCAAGTGCTCTGACGTGTACCGCGAGCACTGCGTTTCGGGCAATCGCGCCTGTCGGACAAGGCGCGGCGTTCCGTCGCCGAGCTCTCACGAGCAACAGGCGAACTCGTCCCATCTGCACGAATTCAAGAAGCCTTCGCGCGAAAACGGGTCTTGTTGATTTTGAGTGCGCGAATCTTAGATTCCAGTGTCGAACGCGGGATCCCAAGGCGGGCAGCCGCTCCCGAGGGTCCGAAGATGCGACCCCCGGTCGCGCGCAAGGCGTCTTCAATGATCGCTGTCTCGTGCGCGGCGACGCTGCTCGACAGTTTCAACCGGCTGTCGATCGCGGGTTTCGTCGACAGCCAACTCTGGTCGACCGTGAATTCGTCCGTGTCGCAAAGTATGACCGACCGCTCGATCACATTTTGCAATTCACGCACGTTCCCTGGCCACGGGTAAGACTGCAGACGCTCCAGCGTCCGCCTATTCACGCGGTGGATCGATTTTCCCGCCTTTCGCGCGTACCGCTCGATGAAATAGCTGACTAGTAGTGGAATATCCTCCGTTCGCTCCCGCAAGGGAGGCACCTCGAGAGGAAACACGTTCAGACGATAAAATAGGTCCTCGCGAAACCCCGCGCCTGCAATGGCCGCGCTCAAGTCCCGATTCGTAGCCGCGATGATTCGAACGTCGACCCGGATGCGCTGCGTGCCTCCCACTCGTTCGAATTCTCGCTCCTGAAGGACCCGAAGCAAGGCCACCTGGGTTTCGGACGGGAGTTCCCCGACCTCGTCCAAAAAGAGCGTGCCACCCTCTGCTAGTTCAAACCTGCCCGGTCGTCGCTGAATTGCTCCAGTGAACGCGCCTTTCTCGTGACCAAATAGCTCCGAGGCGATGAGCCCGCGCGGAATCGCTGCGCAGTTCACCGCAACGAACGCTCTCGATGAACGCGGGGATCGCCGATGGATTGCGCGGGCAAGAAGTTCTTTACCGGTGCCGGTCTCGCCGGTGATCAGAACCGTCGAGTCGCTGCCGGCCACCTTCGAGACGCGTGAAAGCACTGTGGCCAAATCGGGAGAAGCGCCGACGATTTCTTCGAACATCGAGGCCTGATCGATCTCCTCTCGAAGCGCGACATTCTCCTGTTGCAACCTCTCTTCGGACTTTTTGCGATCGTCGATGTCGGTCGAGGCTAGGTACCAACGAGTGACGCCTCCTCGGTCATCACGCAGCGGTTGCCCACGCGCGAGAAACCAGCGGTAGCTTCCGTCACCTTTGCGCAGGCGCGTTTCCACCTCGAAGGCAGAGGTGCCGGAGAATGCGTGGTCCATGCGCGCTTTCAGGCGCTCCAGATCCTCGGGGTGAACATCCGACCCTTGACGCTGCTGCCGCCACTCATCGAGGCCCATGCCGAAATACGCCAGCGCGACCCGATTCGCGTACAGCCGCTCGCGCTTTGGCCCATACACAGTCACGACCTGTGGGGTGAGATCCAGCACCTGTCGCAGCTCGTCCTCGTGCGCGCGGAGTGCGCTGGTCAGGTGCTCGTGTTCCGTCACGTCGATCCCGGTCCCGATGAGTCGCGGAACGATGCCGTGGCTTACCGCGGGGATGCCGACGCAGCGAACATGGCGAACGGCTCCGCCAGAGCGCACGATCCTTTTCGTGAAGTCGAAGCCGGTGCCCTGCTCCAATGTCTTCTGGATTTCCTGCCTCACCGCCTCGCGATCTTCGGGGTGCACGAGCGCCAGGTATTCCTCGGTGCTCGGAGCCTTGCCTCCCAGTTCGAGCCCATGGATCCGAAACAATTCAGACGACCAGTATTCGAAGCCTGCCGCACCAAATGCCCAGCTCCCCGTATGGGCAAGCCGCTGTCCCTCGTCTAGGTAGAGCTCGGTTTTCTTGCGGTCGTCGATGTCGAGATTGATGCCGAGCCAGCACAGAACGGTTCCATCCGGCGCTCGGAACGGTTCGGCGCGACTCAGAAACCAGCGATACGTTCCTTCACCGCTGCGCGCCCGAACGGCCACCTCCCCCGCGGACCCAGTAGCGAGGCAGTTCGACCAAACTTTGCGAGCTTCATCGTGATCGTCCGGATGCAAGAAAGGGACATGCGAATCCCATGCGGCGCCGAGCTCAGTCCCGAAACGAAGAGGATGATCCTCGGGAAGCCCGCGGTAGTCGGCAGAGCGCCCGTTTACGAACGTCAGGCCCCCCGACGGAGCCGCGTACCAGGTGTGCGCGGGAATCAGGTTCAGCGTCGCTCGCAACTGTGCTCCAAATGATTCGTCCATCAGCGGGGCTCGCGCGAGCTGTCTAGCATTTCACCATTGGCGATATATCGTCAATCAGCCGGTGGGGAAATGTGTGGTATTTCAGCATTTTATGCGCGTGCATCGGGCGGCCCGGTGCTTGCGTTCATAGTCGCTCTTGAGTCCGGAGGAGGAGGCCCAATCATGAGTCCCAGTGCCACTACTCTGCCTGCAGCCGAGTTGGGCTCGACCGAACCCAGCGCGAGCGGGATGCGCGAGGCAGTACCGGCGGCCGTTGGTCCGACGACCTCTGCGACGGCGATACGCAATCGTACGAGCGGCGCTACATCGCGTGAGTCGCAAAGTCGTGCAGCGGACGTGCGCTTGTTCGGTCCGTTTCGCCTGGACGTCGGAGAGCAGCGACTGTGGAGCGGCAATGAGGAGCTGAGGCTCCGCCGCAAGCCGTTTGCGATCCTTCGATTTTTGACGGCAAATCCATTACGTCTCGTCACTCAGGAAGAAGTCGTGGAGGCGGTGTGGGGGAAAATCGCGATGAGCGAGAGTCTTCTCCGGACGCACATGAGCGAGGTCCGGCGCGTGCTCGGCGAAGGCGCCATCGAGACCGTCGTTGGGCGCGGTTATCGCTTTCTTCTCGATGTCGAGACGGAGAAGTCCGTAGCCAACCCAGCGCACCTCGCTGCGCCTCCCGCTTCGCCCAACTTGGTTGGAAGAAGTGGGGAGATGGATGTCTTGCAACAGGTCTTCGAAACCGCTCTCCATCAGCGCCGCCAAATGGTCTTCGTCACGGGAGATCCGGGAATCGGAAAGACCGCTCTCACCGATGCCTTCCTGGCCGAGATCTCCGAGCCAGACGGCGCGCTGATCGCCCGTGGCTCGTGCGTCGAGCAGTTCGGTACGGGCGAGGCCTATCTCCCGGTCCTTGCTGCTCTCGGAGCGGTATGCCGTGGGCCCGACGGCGAACGCATCACCGAGCTGCTGGGGCGCCACGCACCGACCTGGCTCGCGCAGATGCCCGGACTGGTTGGCGACGAGAATTTGCAGGCCCTACATTTGCGCGTTCAAGGTGCGACGCAAGCACGCATGCTTCGCGAGCTAGCTGAAGCGTTCGACGTCATCGCGACTGAAAGGCCCTTCGTGTTGGTGCTCGAGGACATGCAGTGGTCCGACCGCTCGACGACCGATCTGGTCGCGATGCTCGGAGCACGCCGAGAACCGGCACGCCTCCTCGTCATCGCGACTTGCCGTCCGGCGGACCTCACGAAAGGCGATGGCCTCGCGAAGGTCATCGCCGAGTTGCAGGCCCACAAACATGCGCTCACATTGCGGCTCGAGAGCTTGTCGGAGGCCGCTCTGGCCGAGTACCTAGCGCAGCGTTTCCGCGACTCGCGTTTCCCCGAGACGCTCGTGGGCACCATCCACCGGATGACGGGCGGGAATCCGCTCTTTGCCATCGCGGTCATCGATGACTTGGAGAGCCGCCGGATGATTCGCTCTGTCGGCTCCGCGTGGCAGCTCGAGGTGAGCGTCGCGGACGTCGCAAGCCGTCGACCGGACACGGTGCGCCAGCTGATCGACATCCAGATCGATCGTCTGAGCTCGATGGAGCAGCGCATCCTCGAGACGGCAAGCCTGGTCGGCGCGCAGTTCGCGGCGGGCTCGGTCGGTCACGCCCTGGAGCTGCCCGCCGACGAAGTCGACTCGGTGTGCGAGGGGCTCGCCAACGAGCGCAGGTTGCTCCAGTACGCGGGCACCGAGACCTGGCCCGACGGCACCATCCAGTCGCGCTACGCTTTCCGCCACGCGCTTTTCCAGCACGCGGCCCTCGCTCGAAGCACGGCGGCAACCATTCGCGCGCGGCACCGGAAGATCGCAGAGCGCCTCGAGAGTGGGTACGTCGGACGCGAAGAGGAGGTCGCCGGCGAGTTGGCCGTACATTTCGAGCTTGGCCAAATGCGTGCGAAGGCTGGGCGCTACCACGTCGTTGCAGGCGAGCGTGCAGCCCGCCGCTGCGGGTACAAGGAAGCCGCCGAGCATCTCGAGCGCGCCCGTGCCCTGCTCGAGGGCACGTCCGAGAGCCGAGATCGCGACGTGCTCGAGCTTCGGGTATCGCTCAACCTCGGGTGGAGCGTCTTTCAGGCGGATGGCTG
>DATHOI010000832.1:0-3007 GCA_035485095.1 Polyangiaceae bacterium
CCGAGCTCTCGGCCACCGGACAGGGCCAAACCAAGATCCTTCATGTGCAGCTCGACGCGAAACCCGGGCGTGAAATTGCGCTTCAGAATGCGCTCACCATGCACCTCGAGGATGCGCGACGAGGCAAAGCCGCCCATCAGTGCCTGGCGAACCTTGACCGGATCGGCGCCCGCCTTCGAGGCGAACAACAACGCCTCACTGATGGCTTCAATGGTGGCCGCGACGATGATTTGGTTCGCCACCTTGCACGTCTGACCGGCGCCATTGTCACCCACTAGGGTGATATTTTTGCCCATCAGCTCGAACAGCGGTTTGACCTTGGCGAAACTGTCCTCCGGACCGCCAACCATGATCGTGAGCGTGGCGCCCTTGGCGCCGACTTCACCACCGGACACCGGCGCGTCCAGGTAACGCGCGCCACGCTCGTTGATACGCAGCGCGAAACGCTTGGTCTCGAGCGGCGAGATCGAGCTCATGTCGACCACGACCTTGCCCTCACTCAAACCCGCGGCGATGCCGCCTTCACCGAACAGCACCCGTTCGACGTCCGGCGTATCGGGCAGCATGGTGATGATGACGTCCGATTTTTCGGCGACCTCCCGACTCGATTGGCATGCGCGCGCGCCCTTGCTCGTCAGCTCTGCGGGCGCACCGCGCCGCGCGAACACCGAAAGCTCGTGACCGCCCGCGAGCAAATGCCCCGCCATCGGCTTGCCCATGATCCCGAGTCCAATGAATCCAACTTTCATGTCACTACTCCAGTCACAGATACGGTTTGAGCCAACCGAGGCCTTCGAGCGTCGTTGTTTTTGGCTTGTATTCGCAGCCGATCCAGCCGTCGTAGCCGAGACCGTCGAGAAATTGAAACAAGAACGGGTAATTGATCTCGCCCGTACCGGGCTCGTGGCGGCCCGGGTTATCCGCAATTTGCAGATGCGGAATGCGACTCAGATTGCGCTGAATGGTGGGCGCCAGATCGCCCTCCATGATTTGCATGTGATACACGTCGTACTGCAAAAATAGATTGCTGGTTCTCGCCTCGGTCATGATGCCGAGCGCTTGCTTCGTGCCACTCAAGAAGAAGCCCGGGATGTCACGGGTGTTGACCGGTTCGATCAGCAAACGGACATTTGCGGTCAGCAGCGCCTTGGCAGCAAACTGCAGATTGTCGATGAACGTCCGTTCGGCTCGCTCGGCGGACACCTCTTTTGGGCAAATGCCAGCGAGACAATTGAGTTGTTTGCAATCGAGCGCGGTCGCGTACTCCAGCGCCGTGCCCACGCCGTCCTGAAACTCCCCCGTACGATCCGGATGACAAGCGATGCCTCGCTCACCGGCGGCCCAGTCACCGGCAGGGAGATTGTGCAGCACTTGAGTCAACTGGTACTTCTCGAGCTCCTCGGCCAAACGCTGCTTCGGGAACGGGTACGGGAACAGGTATTCGACACCGCGAAAGCCCGCCTTCGCGGCCGCCTCGAAGCGCGCCAAGAACTCGAACTCGTTGAAGAGCATCGTCAGATTTGCGGCAAATTTTGGCATTTTTCACGACTCACTTCTTGAAGCGATCGGCCAGCCCAAGGCTCGCCGATCGCAATAGCCCCACATCGCCCCCGACGGCCACGAAGCTCATGCCCTGCTCGATATAACGTCGTGCATCGGCTTCGACGGGGGCCAAAATCCCAACTGGTTTCTGGTGTTGTCGTGCCGCAGACAGCACGCGCGTCATTGCTCGTTGCACTTCCGGGTGCTCGGGTTGCCCGAGGTAACCGAGCGCCGCAGACAGATCGGACGGCCCAATGAACAAGCCGTCAATGCCGTCGACTGCGGCGATCTCCCCCGCATGCTCGACGCCCGATGCGCTCTCGATCTGCACCATGACGGCGATGTTGTCGTTGATGGTGGTGAAATAGTCGCTGACGTAACCGTAGCGGTTGCTGCGGTGACCGGTGCCCATGCCGCGCACGCCATGCGGCGGATAGCGAGTCGCCGCAACCGCAGCGCGCGCTTGCTCGGCGTTCTCGATCCAAGGCATCAGGAAGTTGTAGAAGCCGATGTCGAGCAGGCGCTTGATGATCACCGGCTCTGCCCAAGGCGGCCGCACTACCGGAGCGCTCGGGCTGTCTTTCAATGCTTGCAGTTGCGTGATGAAAGAGCTCATGTCGTTCGGCGCGTGCTCGCCGTCGATGAGCAGCCAATCGAAGCCCGCGTAACCCAAAATCTCGGTCGTGATGTTACTGGCGAGCGAGCACCAACAGCCTATTAGCGGCTCATTTGCGCGTAAATCTCGACGAAAGGCGTTGGGCAGCGCGACGTACGGCGACGGCATCAGTGGATCTCCGGCTCAGGCACTCGACCTCGGCCCTCTAAGAAATCGAAATCACAACCTTCATCGGCTTGACGGATGTGATTCGAGAACATATGGCCGTAGCCACGCACGTAGTACGGCTCGGGCGGACGTAGCGCGGCGCGCCGTGCGCCGAGCTCGGCTTCACTCACACGCATGTCGAGCCGCCGCTCGGCCACGTCGATTTCGACGATGTCGCCTTCGCGCAACAGAGCCAGTGGACCACCGACATACGCTTCCGGAGCCACGTGTAGGACGCACGCGCCGTAGCTGGTTCCGCTCATACGACAGTCGGAAATACGCAGTAGGTCTCGCACTCCGCGCGCGAGCAACTTCTTCGGAATGGGCAATTGGCCCCATTCCGGCATGCCAGGTCCGCCTTTCGGCCCGGTGTTCCGGAGCACGAGCACGGAATGTTCGTCCACCTCGAGCTGAGGGTCGTCGATACGAGCCGCCATCTCGGCGTAGCTGTCGAACACGACCGCGCGCCCGGCGTGCTTCAAGAGACGCGCTTCAGCCGCGACAGGCTTCATCACCGCGCCGTTGGGCGCTAAGTTACCGCGCAAGACCACGAGCCCACCGGGCCCAAATGCCGGATTTTCCAGGCTTCGAATGACGTCCGAGTCGTAGACCGCCGCCGACGCGACGTTGGCGCCGAGCGTC
>DATHOI010000833.1:0-8217 GCA_035485095.1 Polyangiaceae bacterium
GAAGGCCTGCGGCCCTGGTGTGAATATTGAACAAGCCCCGCCAACCAACATGGTGATGATGGACAGCGCCATCTCCATCACTTTGGGCAGCAGTCGGGCTTCAAAACGGCGAGGCGAACGCGCAAGTTGGTGCCGCGGAACAGCACCGCGCCATCTCGTCGGTTTGTGCCACGCGAAGGGACTCGTCATGAAGTTCGCTCGGAGGACGCATTCCCTCCAGCGAAGCAGTGTAGCAGTTCCCTAACGCGAGGCCGCAAACGCACGCGGACCACGTTGCGCCGAGCGGCGAGGCTCGGCGCAACGTGCTGCACTGACTCAGTGTTTCGGTCCGGACTGCTGCTTCGGTCCGATTGGGATGTCACGCCCTTGCTGGCGTGCTTGCTCCGGAATCGGCACCGCCACCTCCAGCACGCCATTGTCGAAAGAGGCGCGAATTTGCGCGGCGTCTACGCCATCAGGCAACGAGATGCTGCGCTGAAATGAGCCGAAGCTCCGCTCGCGATGGTAAACGTTGCCCTGCTCGCGCTCGCTCGTCGTCTCTTGTCGACGCTGTCCGGAGATCGTGAGCATCCCTCGATCGACGTTCACGCGAACGTCCTCCTGGCGTAAGCCGGGCAGGTCTGCGTGCACGATGAGACTCCCTTGACGCTCGAAGATATCGATCTGGGGCGACCACAGCGCTTGGCTGAACGCCTCGTCGAAGCGGGGCAGCAGGCTGGTGCCACCGAAGTCTCCAAACCAACGATCCATGTCGTTCATCCAACGCCGCATCAACGAAAACGGCGAGCCAGAGCGAGCCTGTAAGAAGCGATCGCCATACGGCTCGAGCCGTTGCTCACCAGTGCTTTGCCGCGCCTCCGGTTGGCGCGATTCGATCGACTGATTCTGCGTATTGCCTCGGTTGACTTCAGCCATGGACTCCTCCTGTTCGATTTGAACGCCGTCCTTCCAGCGCGCGGTCCCGCCTTGCAAACGAGAGACCGCCGGACCATGGCAGCGGGGCTACGCAGAGCAGCGTTCTCGGGACGTTCTGGCCACGCTTTGAGCGACGCGCGTGACATGACCTCCCCAGGCGAGGCCAAACGACACGCCACAGATCGGTCAGTGCACGCGAACGGGACACGGTCTTGTCGGGCGCGGGAATGCGGCTTGCAATGTCAGGCCTCGTCATGCCCCTGAGCTCGGGTTCTGCCAATGACACCCTGAACGCGGCCATCGTCGAGCAACTCGACGCTTGTCTCGCTCAGATGGCCGCCTCCGGCGAGTCCTCGACGGAGCGTGTGCACGCCGCACGCAAAGGCTTGAAGCGCGTACGCGCGCTGCTCGCGCTCCGGCGACGACAAAAGCACTTCGCACGAGACCGCGACGCGTTGCGTTCTGTCGCACGCAGCTTGAGTCGAGTGCGCGATGCCGCCGCGATTGCTCAAACCTGGTCGACTGGCCAAGAGCTCGTGGCCGAGCCGGCCCGCAGCGTCATCGCGGAAGTACTCGCACAGCATCGGGCTCAGGCTTCACCCCCCGACCGGGAATCTCGACGCTTGGCGCGCGCAGGGCAAGTGCTCTCGATAGTTCGAGCGCGCCTGGCGCTGACGCTGGAGCACGAACCGAGTGAAGGCCCGAAGCAGATCGAGCGCGCCGCGCGTGCCAGTTATGGGCGGGCACGTCGCATGCTGCGCCGCGCCATCGCTGATCCGAGCACAACCTCGTTGCACGCGCTGCGACGCGCCGCCAAACGCCATCAGTATCAGCTGCAGTTCTTGGAGCCGCTCTGGCAGCGACCCCTCGAAGCACAGCGCAAGGAGGTCGGACGCTTGACCGAGCTCCTTGGCGCTCATCGCGACCTTTCGACGATCGAGGTGCTACTCGAACACGACGAACCCGAGCGCTTACGCGCGCTCGACGACGCCTGGCGCGCGGAGCTGCAGCGCTGGCAGAGCAATCTCCTCACTTCTGCGCTCGAGCTGGCTCGCGCCGCGCTCTCCGATTCCGCGCGCGGTTTCGAGGAGCGTCTGCACCGGTTGTTCGCTGCGCAGGCACATGAGTGAGCGGCGCTAGATTCGCCTGCTGCTTGACGCGCTCGAGTGGAGCAGGCAAACCCGGGCGACTGGTGTGAAGATCAGAGGCATTTTGTTCGACTTCGACGGTGTTGTCGCTGACAGCGAGACATTGGCGAACACTGTGTTGGCGGAACAAGTAACGCAGCTCGGCCTGCCGACGACCCTCGATGACGCTCTGACGCGATACGTAGGCAAGCGCGCGTCAGAGGTGCTCGCGCTGATCGAATCGGGCGTTGGGCGTCCGCTGCCTTCGAATTTCTCCGAAGATCTGAAAGCAGCGACTCTCGCGCGCTTCCGAGTGGGGCTTCAGGAGGTGACCGGTGCGACCGCTTTCATTCGCAGGTTCAGCGCGTTACCTCGGTGCATCGCATCGTCTAGCTCCGTCGAGCGTCTTCGGGTCTGTCTCGACGCGCTGGGCATTGCCAACGACTTTTCAGGGATGGTGTTCAGTGCGGACATGGTCGAGCGAGGCAAGCCGCACCCCGATCTGTTCTTATATGCAGCGAGCAAGCTAGAGGTCGAGCCGGCGAGCTGCGTCGTCATCGAGGATAGCGCATCCGGGGTTCAAGCCGGCATCGCGGCGGGCATGGTGGTCATCGGCTTGTGCGCGGCCTCACACCTCCGAGCCGGCCATGCAGCTCGCCTCGCGCAGGCCGGCGCCTCGCACGTGGCCAGCACTTGGGCCGAGGTCGCCGAGCTCGTCGCGCCGCGAGTCTGAGCACAAGCCCGTCCTCCTCAGCGCTGTGTCTTGTGAGCCGGTGCGTTCGAAAAGTCGGCCAAAAAATTGGGCAAAAAGCTATCGAGCCCAGGCCTGTCTCCCGTGCGATGCGGTCGCATGCCTGCGGTATAACCTCGCGCGATGAACGGCTGCAGCAGCGCCGCGTTGCGGCTCAAGATGTGAATCGGCACGCCGTGTGACGGGGAATGGTCGTTCACGTCAGCGACGGGTTGATGGTCGCCCAGGATGATGACCAGCGAATCATCTTTGACGTAGTCCGAAAGGTAGCGTTTCAAGACCTCGAAATCGTACTTGACCGAGGTAATGTAAGCCTCGGACGCGTTGGCGAAGTTCGGCCAAACGATGGGAAAGTGCGTCGTCTCCAGTTGGTTGTAGATGGCGCCATTTCGAACTTTGGACCAATCATCGACCAGCGGCGGCAAGTCGCTCCACGGGGCGTGGCTCGACACTAGAATGTACTGTATGAAGAGCGGACGCTGCGCGCCGGTGACCTCGTGCCGACCCAAGAAATCGAGCACGTACTCGTCGGGCATCGTGGCCCAAGCGTACTTCGGACCGATATAGTCGAAGTTCCAGAGATAATATTTTTGCTCGAAGCTCAGAAACTCGCCCTTCGGCCAGGGGCGCGTAGTGCCCGGTTGAGCCAGCACCGTGTGGTACCCCGCGTCCTGAAAAAAACGAGCGATGGCTTTGGGCCGCTCCGCGCAAACCACCTCGTAATCGAGCTGATTCGCCGTGCGTATGCCGGTGTCGAGCGTGGCAAGAGCGAGCCAGGAATGACCGCCATAGGTCGGTGAATCGAGCACGTTCGAAACGATCGAGTAGCCGCTCGCTCCGAGCTGCGATTCGAACGAATCGAAGGTCGTGCGCATCGAGTCCGAGAACAGCGGTCGATCGATCACCGTCTGACCGTAGGACTCGACCAAGATCAAGTGCACGTTCTTGCCAGCGAGCTTCGCCAGATCCGAGGGTGTCTGCGACAGGCGCTCTTCGGTGCGCAGAATGACCTTCGCTTCATCCGCCTGCTTCCAGTAGACATTGCGCAGAAACTCGATTTCGTAGCGCAGGCGCGGCATGGCGCTCGCAGCAAACCCCGTGCGGTACAGCGCGTCGTATTCCGGTCGGTGCCCAATCAGCAGCGTCGCGACGAAAGCCACGCTGGTCGCAGCCCCGAAAAATAGCGTATTCCTCGAGTCCCGCAGATAACGCTCGGCATAGCCGAGCGCGCGGTAACAGGCGATGAAGAAACCCAAAAGGAGGCCGACTACCGCGACCGCGAGCAGGCTGAACTGCCACCACTTCTGCGACGCGTACGTGAAACGGACGAGCTCGGGGACGAGCGGCAGGTCGGTATAAAAGTTGAAGCGCTGGTTATAGTAACGCTGCTGAAGACCGTCGCCGAAGCGAATCAGGCGGACGACGAAGAACCAAGCGACGATGCCGCCTCGCACGACCTTCGGCAGAAATACATCGAGCTGGCCGCCGAGCAAGAAGCACAAGAAAATCACGACCACGTCGACGGACGGAATCAGATACCAAAAAGCTGGCTCTTCTCCTGGGTAGCGAGCGTTCAGCAAGGCATCGAAGGAAAGCCAAATCAAAACGAAAGTGAACGTCGCTCGACGCCCGTGCCAGAGCTCGCGAAACCGGCGCGCCAAATCCACGGTTGATTTCGTGCTGTTGCCCTCGACTGTCTTCATGGCTGATTCGGCGCCGCTCACGTTCCGTGCTCCGCGGTTCCCGAGGCGTACTCCGCCGTGGGTCCAACCTGCCTAGCAATGTACGAGCGACAGGGTCGGGAGACTCGGACGAGCGCGACTAGAACCGCAAGCGCCGGCAGAGTCCAGATCGGCGAGAAAGGTACTGTCACGCTGTGGCGAAATCCCAGGGACACGGCGGCGATTGCACTCACACCCAGGGGTTGCTCGCGCCGGATTGGCCGGACACGCCGAAAGAGCTGCGCGTGTTATGGTTCGGCGCGAGCGGAGCGTACCAGCCACGCGCCAGCAGAAAACGGTTGCTCGCGACGAGGGGCTTTTGCCATGAACAAGACGACCAAACTCATGTTGCTCGGAACGTTGGTCGCAGGCCTGGCGTTCGCGGGCTGTAGTGCGGCGGAAGACAGTGAGAATTCGGCCAGTGCGGGCGCAGCCGGCACTTCCAGTGTTGGCGGCGCCAACGGCTCGGCAGGCTCCTCGAGTATCAGTAGCCGGAGTGGTTCGAGCGCCAGCGAGGCCGGGTCCACTAGCCTGGCGGGCAGCCCGGCGACCACGAGCCCAGCGACCACGAGCAGCGGGACCAGCGGTTGTAGCGCCAGTCGGGGCGCGACGTCCCACGGCGCCCTCGGCGTGGCCTTCGCGTTAGCCTTGGCTCTCGCTGCTCGACGGCGTCGCCGTCAATAGCGGCTTCCTCGAGATCGCCTGCATGGCTCGCCGTGAGGCCTCAATTGGGACGCGCCTGTTTTGGTCCAGCGCAGGTTTTGGTGCCGCCGTCGTGCTCGCGCTCGCCGCGGCGCACTATTACGAGCGACCGCTTGTCATCGGCGCGTCCACTAGGGGTATTGGGGCGGAGCCTGATTTCTGGTGCAGCCTTGCCTCCAGTGGCATGGCGCTCACCGTGGGTTCGTTGGCGAGCCGCGCAGCGCTTGGAGCTGGCGCTGCTGCCTCGGGCTCGCTCGCTCTTCGCGCGCTGATTTGGCTCGGCCTCACCTTGCTCTTCGTCGCGCTGTGGGTGGACCACGTCTTTCTGTTTACGCTACTGATTGCTCCCACACATGCGCTCGCGTGCCTGCGGTTGATCGGCTTGTGGAGTCGCTGGTGGAGCGAACGAGCCTGGCAAAAGCTCAGCTAGCGCATCGCCACCGAAGCACGGCGCTCGACTCAAGGCGCGTCATGAATCGCTCGCAGCAGCGATGAGCCGCCGCTCGCGTCCTGCCCGAGCTCCCAGGTCATGATGCCGCCGTACTGCACGGCAAGCTGCGCCTTTGCCACAATCGTCGCTTTACTGTTCAGAAAGATGGTCGTGCCGCCTTGCATGATCTCGTCGTTCGCCGCGGCGGCGCCGTACATACTGAGCAGGTCGGCGTACACGACGGCTGTGCCCGCCACCGCGCCCGGCGCCCAGCTGTAGCCGTAGAAAGGCACGCCAAAGACCGCTTTATCCTTGCTCACACCCCGCCCGACCCAATAGTCGATCTCCGCCTTGGCATCGGCCAGCGACGAAGACTGAACCGGAGTCGCGCTACCTCCAGGGTTGTGCAAATCGTAAGCCATCACGTTCACGAAATCGAAGGCGGACAGCGCACCAGAAGTGACGTTGCTACCGAACCAGCTCGCGATCGCAGCCGTAGTTTGCTTCCCCTGAGCCCTCAAAGAAGTGCCGAGCGCGGTCACGAAGCCCTCGTAATCTCCGTTCACGCCGTTGCCTTCGAAGTCGATGTCGATGCAATCGAGCCCGGTGGACATCGCGTAGCTCGTGATCTTGTTTACGAACGCAGCGCGATTGGCAGGCGCGATCTGCCCCGCGAGCGAGCCGAGATCGGTGATCGTCGTTGCGCCGCCGAGCGCCATGCACACCTTGGCACCCGCAGCGTGCGCGGCCGTCACGAAAGCGGGCAACGCGGGATCGGGGTACGCTACGTTGCCGCTATCATCGACGGTGCCGAAGCACACGTTCACGTAGCTCACGAGTGAGAAGTCGAGCTGAGTCGCCCAATTGGTGAGCGAGCCTCGGTAGCTCGGCAAGTAGCCGACGGTACGCAGTTTGGGACGCGAGCCGGCGCCGCCCGCGCCTGCCGCACCGGTTGCGCCGCCCGACGGAGCGCCAGCGTTCGCGCTCCCGGCCACGCTATTGCCGGCGCCGCCTGACGGCGCAGCACCAGCGCTCCCGCCGGAGCCCGCGCTGACGAGCGGCGCCCCCGCGCTGCCGCTGCTGCTCGCGAGCGAACCGGCGGTTCCGTCGTCCGCGGCGCCCGAGCTCGACGAACAACCCGCCCCGTAAGCCGCAACGATCAGACAGAGAGCCGTGCTGAGCGCGCCTTTTTCGATTCGCATCGTTGATCCGGTAGCATCCGTGACGCGTGCCATGAGTGTCGAAAATGCTCATCCTGATGACCATTGTCGATCGTCCGACGCGACACGTTGAGGGCCGTCTGGTAGGTTTCGCGCGCCGTGCGGACCTACGAAAAAGCCTTGCTCGCGCTCAATCTGTCGCTCCTCGCGTGCGCGGGCAATACTGGCATCGAGCCAGTGCGCCCGCATGACTTGGCGCCGAGCAAGCCCGTCACGACACCCACCGCAACCGCTCGCTTGTCAGCCGCTGCTATCGCGCGCGTGCCCGCAGGCACCTTCGGGCCGTACCTCGGGATGAGCGCGCGCGGCGGCTTGTCGGTGTGGGCGAGCATGGAGTCGGGCGCGCGCAGTTGGTTCGCCCGCGCGTACTCGGCAAAAGGCGACGCGCTCGGGTCAGCCGTGCGCTTGGGCGAAGCGCCAAGCGAGCTCGGGCTGGTCACAATCCGCCCGTTGCGCGAGAGCTTTGCGCTCTTGAGCACACACAAAGTGAGCGACGGAGAAGTGGTCGACGTTTCGATTTTGGCCGACAGCGGCGCGAAAATCGCGGGCCCTATCAGTATTGGTCGCTCCACGGGTGCCTTGCTCTGGGTCGAGGCCATCCCGAACGCGCGCGGCGCGTCGATCTTGTGGGCCGCGGGCGGCGCCGGTCGCGCAGAAATTTGGAGCGCAGAAATTGGCGCGAAGGCAGACCTTCTGAGTCAGCCACGCGTTTTGGCTCGTGACGCTGGGGCCTGGCAAGCCGTTGCATTTGGCAAAGGGTTCGCGCTGGGTGTGACGCACGTCGGTAAAGCGAGCGGCGCACATGGACCAATCGATCTGACCTTGCTGAACAGCCCCGATTCGGCACTCAGTCCGATCGTCGTCAACGCTGAGTCGAGCGCAGACTTGGATTTGGATCTGGCCGCGCTCGGCGATCAAGTCGTGCTCGCCTGGTCCGATCATCGCGGCGGAGAAAACCGCGTATTTTCCAGCGCGTTCGACCAAAACGGCAAGCTCGTCGCGGCACCGGCTCCCGCCACGCCTCCGCTCGGTGAGCAAGCCATCCTGCGC
The DNA here is from genome assembly GCA_035485095.1 of Polyangiaceae bacterium. Taxonomy (GTDB): domain Bacteria; phylum Myxococcota_A; class Polyangia; order Polyangiales; family Polyangiaceae; genus PMG-095. The sequence continues at coordinate 7,917 of DATHOI010000833.1, forward strand.
ATCGTCCCTGCAGCCGAAGGCAGCACGCGCGGCTATCTGGCGTGGGAAGAGCTCGACGCGCAAACGCCGACGCACCGAAACTTCCAGGTCGCCGCGTTCCAAGCGAATGGGCGCATCGGTAACCCGCGTGGTCTCTTCGAATATTGGAGGATGGACGGCTCAACCCCGGAAATCGCGGCCGCGGCGCGCGGAGTCGCCGTGCTCACGCTGGCGCCCTTGTGCGAGCACGGCGCCGAGTGCACCAAGGCCTCGCCAGTCGCGCCGGAGTTTTTGGAATTCGATCACGATTTCGTGGTTCGAA
>DATHOI010000834.1:0-2616 GCA_035485095.1 Polyangiaceae bacterium
CCACCAGTTCCGGCGGGCATGGTCGTGACCACTTTCACTTTTGCGCCATCGGTCAATGCTTCTACGCCGCGGGTCACGAGCATATCGCCTGCGTTGAGCCCGGTCTTCACTTCGACCATGCCGTCCGGCGTGTGCAAGCCGAGCGTGAGCGTGTGCTCATGCGCCACGTCACCGACGACCACGTACGCGAGGAATCCGCGTTCACTCGGTCGGGCCGCCGTTTGCGGGATCATCGGGAAGGCACGCGTGGACGGCAGCTTCGCTTCGACTTGTGCGAACGAGCCGGGGCGCAGCCAAAACTGATGGGTAATTTGATCATCGACCTGCGCAGTGATGGGCACCAAGCGTGAATCCGGGTCCGCCGCACCTTCGACGAGCGTGATTTTACCGGTGTACTTTTGCTGGCTTTCCTTGAGCGTGAATTCTACCGGCATGCCGACTTTGAGGCGCGGCGCTTCGGCGGTCGTCACGTTGAAATGCAGGAGCATCGGGTCGCGCTGCAGCAGCGTCGCGACCACGGTGCCCGCTTGCACGTATTGGCCGGTTTCGACGTTGCGCGTCTGCACGGTGCCGGCGATCGGCGTCTTGAGGCTCGAATCGTCGAGGTTGAGCTGCGCGAGCTTCAGCGCCTCCTTCGCTTGATCGACGGCGGCCTGCGCGGTGCGCAGCTTGGTTTGGTAGGTCTCGACTTCTTCAGCGGCGATCACGCCGGGGTTCGCCTGGCTCGCGCCGGTGCGGCGGTCGAGGCTCGCTTGAGCGTCCGACTGCGCGGCTTCGGCGCCTTCGAGCGCAGCCTTTGCCGAGCTGACGCTGAGCGCGTAGCGACGGCTGTCGATGAAGGCCATGACTTGGTTGACCTTCACGTCCTGGCCTTCGACGAACGTTACCTTGTCGACCACACCCGAAACCCGTGCCGTGATCTGAACGTGCTCGAAGGCGTCCACCACACCCGGCGCAGTGATGTCCACGACGTGCGGATCCGCCGTGACTTTGCTGACCTCGACCGGGAACGCGAGGCCCTTGCCACCACCACGCTTGCCGCCACCCGCCGCCGGCGCGGGGTCTTTTTTGGCGCACCCGACGAGCAGAGAAAACCCAAGGAAAACCGCAAAAAGCGGGCGCACGCGGCGAATCATTGCACTCCGTCGATGGGAAAAAGGCCGAGCGCTGCGCGCAGATCCAGCTCCGCTTGGCGGACGCCGAGCTCGGCTGCAGCCACGGTGACCTCAGCGTCGAACTTGGTCGAGTTGCCGTCGACGAGCTCGATCGCCTTGGCCAGACCTTGCTTGTAAAGCACTGCGGTTTCTTCCTCACTGCGACTCGCGGCGTCGGAGCCCTGTTGCGCTGCGACCAGCGAGTTGCGCGCAGCGCTGAGCTCCGCGACCGCCACTCGCACATCGAGCTCGACGTGTCGCGCGAGTGCGCGCAACTGAAGCTCCGTCGCGATGCGCGCCGCGTCTCGCGACTCGCTGTCGGCGCTGCGTGAGCCGCCGTCCCAGATCGCCCAGTTGAAATTGATCGCCAGCGTCGTGTCGTAGTAACGGGCTGCGGCGATCGGTTGGTCCGCGACGCGCGCCTGCGCCGCAGCCGTCAGTGTCGGCACGAAGCGCAGATCGGGCTCTTCCGCCAGCGCCGACGCGGAGGCCGCGCTCGCGCGCAGAGCGGCCAGGTCCGGGCGCCTCGCGATGGCCAGATTTACCAGCCCTGCCAGGCTCAGGTTGGCCGGGGCCAAGCTCTGTGCTGGCGAAACGATATCGGTTTGAATCTCGGTCGGCGAGGCGATCAGGTACTCGAGGTTGTAGCGCGCGGCCTCGAGCGCGTTGTACGCCCCGATCGAGCTTTGATCAGCCGAAGCCCGATCGATCTCGGAGCGCGTCACGTCGTTGCTGCTGGTGAGCCCGGCGCCGGCACGAACGCGGGTGTCATCCAGGGTCGCGTTGGCCAGATCGAGCCGACTCTTGGCGGCAGTGAGCACGCGCTGCTGCGCGACTACCGAGAAGAATGCGCGCGCAGCGTCGAACGCCAATTGACGACGCTGATCGATCTCCGTGTAACGCGCCGACTCGAAACTGTGCTTGGCGCTCGCATACAATGGAAACGACGTCACGTTGAACAGCGACTGCGTCAGCGTCAGCGAAGCAGTGCCGGCGTTGTCGCGCACGGTGACCTTGCCATTCTGCTCGAGCTGCTGCGGGCGCAGTGTCTCGCCGGCAGTCATGCTCACGGTGGGCAGGAACGCGACGCGCGCTTTGACGACCGCCGCGTCTGCCGCGACCACCGACTGCGCCGCGATTTCAGCGCGCTCATTACGAGTCAGCGCCACCTTTACGACTGTCTCCAGCGTGAGGTCCTCGGCCCGAGCAGACCAAGTGGCGAGAGTCGCCGAGCCCCACGCCAGGCAAAAAAGCCACGAACGCATTTAGGCCTGATGTTCGCCGTCATCGCGCTCGCAAGCAACGCTGCTGGCCGAGGTACACAAATCTACATACAGCCGCAAAAATGCCACCATTTCCGAGGCTTGCGCGGGTAATCAGCCATTTCCGGAGTTTGCGCGGCCCAAATGCAGTAGGGCCGCGGCGACGCTGGCTGCGAGCGCACACAGGGCCTCGCTGTCCG
>DATHOI010000835.1:0-6843 GCA_035485095.1 Polyangiaceae bacterium
TTGATGTTGGGCTCGGTGCGCGTTGCGGTCACCGGCCAGGTCGAAGGAATGGACGTGATGGTCTTGCTGAATTGATTGAAATACTCACCTTTGACGAACGCGGTATTCACCGCACTCACGGTGATGCTCTGCGTTGCGGGGGTCATCACGAGTCCGGTGCAACTAGTGCCGGTCGGCAACGGCACGCTCGGCCGGAGTACCAAGCCGCCGTCGATGGCGAGCGGGCCACCATCGGGCAGAACGAGCCCATTGGAATCGTCGACGATGCGCTGACAGTACGGATCGCACGGGTTGTCCGTGCACGCGGCGGACGTACCGAGCCCGAGCGTGCGCTGCCCCGCAGGCGGCAAGCTCATCGTCGCGATGCGATCGCCGATGCACGCGCCCCACGAGCCCGCGGTGCACGTGCGCTGGCCCATCGTGCAGCTCACGTAGCTGCCCGAGATCCGTTCGACTTGACCGCAATCGATGACCTCGGCCGGCGTATCACAGGCGCAGCCCGTGTTCGGTGTCTCGCACGGGTCCGCGTTCGGAAGCGGCTTGTCACCCGCGTCGACCATCCCGCTAAAGGGCGCGCTGTCAGGACCGTGCGAGCACGCACTGCTCAACACGAGCGCGCTGAGGGCTAAGATATGTCTCAAGGACTTCTCGAACATAGCTCTCCGAAATTCGTCTACGGACCGGACTACCGGTTATGTAATGAGCTTGATAGAAGCCCAGAATTCCGCAACGGCGCGCACGTCGTAGAGTGTGGGTAAAACAGCGCAAAACGTGACCCGAGTTACGGCGCCACTGCGCGGGCCCTAAGGCCAGCCAGCCAACACTCGCACGCGGCGCCACGCGATCCGGCCAATTTCCAGCCGCGCTCGCGAGCGCACCCGCGGAACACAAATGCGACGAAGTGTGTCAGCGCGCCAACGCGCTCACTTCGATAACCTCGATTCGTTAGCCGAGTACGTCGGCTATCGTGTAGCGCCCGGGCGGCTTGCCCGCCAAAAAGCGAGCAGCACGCAGCGCGCCGTGCGCGAACAAGTCGCGATTCGAAGCGCGATGCGTGAGCTCGAGACGCTCGCCGTCACCCAACAGGTATACGGTGTGATCGCCGATCACGTCGCCACCGCGCACGCCGAACACCGCCATCTCGTCCTTGGTGCGCGCGCCGACTTCCCCGTCGCGACCGCGCAGCTCACGCAGCTCGGGCCGCGCGTTCTTCACCGCCTCTGCGAGACGAGACGCGGTGCCGCTCGGGGCGTCGATCTTCCGGCGATGATGGAGCTCTACGATCTCTACGTCGTAACCCAAACCGAGTCTGCGCACGGCCTGCTCGACGACCTCGGCAAGCACCTGAATGCCGAGGCTCATGTTGCCCGCCGACAGCACGGGCAGCACTTCCGAGGCTTTGTCTAGCGCGCGCTTGGCAGAAGCGTCCAAGTTGGTCGTGCCGGTGACGATCGCCACGCCTTGGCGCATCGCGAGCGCGGCGAGCTGAGCAACGGCCGAAGCCGTCGAAAAATCGATCACTACCTGTGCCCCCAGCAACGACGACGCGACGTCGGCGCTGGTCACCACACCGAGCGAACCGAGGCCCGCGAGCTCACCGAGATCGCGTCCGAGCAGAGGATCCGAGCTGGAACACGCGGCGCCGACGATCTCGACTTCCGGCACGCCCTGCGCGAGACGCGTGATCGCTAGGCCCATGCGGCCCGAAGCGCCGTGCAATGCGAGCTTCACGACGCCTCGTACTCGGCCATCGCCGCGCTGAGCCGAGCGCGGCATTCTGCCGTCGCTTCGACGAGCGGCAAGCGCACGCTCGCGTTCATGCGATTTTTGATGGAGAGCGCAGCCTTCACCGGCGAAGGATTCGCCTCCGAGAACATCGCGCGGTGCACTCCGAACATCGCGACTTGCTTTTTGCCGGCTTCGAGCACTCGCCCGGCAAGCGCATCGGCGACCAGCTCGCTGAGCTGTTTCGGGTACACGTTGCTGGTGACACTGATGACCCCGGTTGCGCCGACGCTCATCATCGGCACGGTGAGCACGTCGTCGCCCGACAGGATCGAGACTGGGCGTTTTGCGCGCAGCCGCAGCTCTTGGCAATGCAGCACGTTGCCTGTCGCGTCCTTGAAGCCGATCACGTTCGGGCACGCGTCCAGCACGCGCAGCGACGTCTCGACGCTCAGCTCGACTACGCTCCGGCCTGGAATATTGTACAGCACGATCGGCGCTGGGACGGCCTTCGCGATCGCTTGAATGTGCTGAAACAGGCCTTCTTGCGTGGGTTTGCTGTAGTAAGGGATGACCACCATCACGGCGTCAGCGCCCGCTTCGACCGCGGCCTTGCCGGCTTCGATGCTCTTTTTAGTGCTGTTCGAACCGGTACCCGCCAAGACGACGGCGCGGCCGCGCGAGATTTTTTTGCAGCGCGCGATGAGCTCGCGTTGCTCGCCGTCCGTCAAGGTGGGGGCTTCGCCGGTCGTGCCGCAGGGCACGAGGCCACTGATACCATCGGCGAGCTGCGCTTCGAGGTGCTTCTCGAACGCGGCGAAATCGACGTCAGAACCGTCCGCTGTGAATGGAGTGACGAGCGCCGTATACGCGCCGGTTAGGCTGAGCTCTGCCATGGCGCGGTTCTTTTCCCGCGTTCCAGGGCTCGGCGCAACCGCGAGCGGTAGCGAGCGGAGCGTGCCGCGTCCGATGCTCACCGCACACGGTGACCCAACGCGAAACCCCAACAAAGCCCTGAGAGCACTCAGCTTTCACGGAGGGTGTCGAATTCTGCCAGGTTTGTCAGGGTTTGACCCCGTGACCACCCCGGGTAGTATCGACGGTCCGCACGGTTATGGCCTCGATTATCCCCGGTCGTCGGACCGCGATTTCACTCCCGTCCGAACGCCCCAAAGGCGCCGGCCAGCCCTGCCTCGTCATGATCTCGGGCTCGGAGATGGGCAGGCGCATCGATCTGACCCATGAAGAGGTGTCGATCGGACGGAGCGACCAATGCACCGTGTGCGTCAATAGCGATCTGGTCAGCCGGCGCCACGCGGTCGTCAATCGCGTGCTGGGCCATTACATCGTCGTCGATCTCAAGTCGACCAACGGCACGTTCGTGAACGACCAACGCATCGAACGCGCCGAGCTCAAAGACGGCGATCTGCTGCGCACTGGCAAGACGGTGCTGAAATACCTCGAGAACAACCTCGAGCTCGAGTACATGCAGCACATCCTGAGCTTGGCGAGCGTGGACTCGCTCACCGGCCTGTACAACAAACGTCACTTCGATGAAGTGTTTGGCAAAGAGGTCGCGCGTGCCGAGCAGTCGCAGACGCCGTGCTCGCTCGTGATCTTCGACATCGATCATTTCAAGAAGGTCAACGACACCTTCGGGCATCCTGCGGGTGACGCGGTCTTGAAGCACGTCGCGTCGATCGTGAAGGGGCAAATACGCCAGAGCGACGCGCTGTGCCGCGTGGGCGGTGAAGAGTTCGCCTTGGTGCTGCCGAACACGCCCTATTCGCTAGCCGCGCAGGCCGCCGAGCTGATCCGCGGCGCGGTCGAGAAGGCCGTGTGCGACGTCAGCGGGACCGCGATCCCCGCCACGCTGAGCCTAGGCGTCGCCGAGCTCGCAGCGGGCGAGGTCCCCGAGCAGCTCTATCAGCGTGCGGACGAGCGGCTGTACGCCGCAAAGCACGGTGGGCGCAATCGCGTCTGCTGAGCGCGGCGACGCGCGGGCACGCGGCCCCTCGTCGTCCACATCCGGGAAACCGCTCGTCGTCGTTCGTCACAAGGGCATGCTTCGCCACGCAAAGTGATGTTTGGGAACTACCGCGATTCATTCGAAGCAATTGGAATTGGACCTTGTGGTCGTCGCCCCTGCGGCGCTCATGACCGAGGAGTGGTTAGGGTCTGAGCTGGCGTCACACGTTGCATGCTATGGCGTCTGGATAAAAGGCGCTGGCGCCTGGCGTTCGCATGCAAGTGTTTCCCCGAACGTCGTGGCTAGAAAGGCAGCGCGGCTCCGACGGCAGATTGGGACGTTCGGCAAACTCTTCCAACGGAGCAACAGCGCTCGCGAATTGAAGCACCGTAAATCCGGTGCAACCGTTGGAGACTTCGTCGCAGAAGGGTTGCCGCGTGAAGACCCTGTGCCACCGACTCGAGTCCTTGATGAGGAGTGGCGCCAACTGGCGTCGGCGGCCAGATTTGCGCAACCGGGCGCCACACCGGCACCGGGTACCGCCGCTGGCGCTCCGGCGAACGGCGCGGAGCCCACTGCCACCACTCCGCATCCTGCTCCCGTGAGCGGAGTCACCCCGCCGGCCACAGCCAGCAACACCGTGAAGCCTGTGGCAGTGCCCCTGGCCTCCCCGGCGCTTCCCCCTTCGCGTCGGCGAGCTGAGTCATGGCCAACACACCCGCGCTGTACTTGGGCAGCACGCGCGCCTTGGACGGTGCGGGTGCGGTAGATGATCTGTGCTTGCCAGCCCACCACTTGGTGACTCACGGAGTGGTGGTGGGCATGACCGGTTCCGGAAAGACCGGTCTCACCACGGTGGTAATCGAAGAGGCCATGAACACGGGCGTTCCGGTGCTCGTGATTGACGTGAAAGGAGATCTGCCCAACTTGCTACTCGCATTCCCGGACTTCGATCCAGGGCGCTTTCTGCCCTGGGTCGAAGGCTGCGCGGCTCCCGACGACACGCGCAGTCCGGAGCAGATCGCCGAGGCGCTCTGTGAGCAGCGCCGCACGGGGCTCGAAGCGTGGCGCATCGGTGCGCCGGAGCTCGCGCGCTTTGCCGGCAAGACCGAAGTGCGTGTGATCACACCCGGCTCGAGCGCGGGGGAGGCGCTACATCTCTTGTCGTCGCTGGAGCGGCGTTCAGCACGTTGGGATAGCGATCCGGAAGCGGCGCGCGCGGCGCTCAGCGCTGCCATCTCTCTAGTGCTGCGGCTCTTGGGGCGTGATCCGGATCCGGCGAAGAGTCGAGAGCATGTGCTCTTGTCGCTGTTGGCAGAGCGCCGCTTTCGTCTGTGCGAGGGCGCGGACTTGAGTGCGCTCTTGCACGACTTGGCGAGCCACCAATCACTGAAGTGGGCGCCTTGCCACTCAATGACTTCGTATCCAAGACTGACCGCAAAGCGCTCGCTGCCGCGCTCAATACGTTACTCGCTTCACCGACGTTCGCGAGCTGGCGTGAAGGCGCCACACTCGATGTCGGCGAGTGGCTCACTCCGACGGATGGCCGCACGCCCGCCGTCATCGTCAGCGTGGCGCACTTGGAGGACGAGGAGCGCGCCTTGGTTTTGGGGGTGCTCTTCGAGGAAGTGCTCGCGTGGGTGCGGTCACTGCCCGGCAGTCAGCGCCTACGAGCGCTCGTCGTGTTCGACGAAGTGTACGGCTTCTTGCCGCCCCATCCGCAAAACCCACCCACGAAGCGCCCGCTCGTCGCACTGATGAAACAGGCCCGCGCGTTCGGCGTAGGCGTCATCGTCGCGACTCAAAATCCAATGGATCTGGACTACCGCGCCCTCAGCAACGCCGGCGTGTGGTGCGTCGGGCGGCTGCAAACCGACGCCGATAGGGCGCGCGTGATGGACGGCCTGGCCGCCAGCATCGGCTCCGACCGCACCGAAACGCTCGCGCTGGCGCGCACCGTGCAGAGATTGGCGCCGAGGTGGCTCGTGATCCGCGATGTGCACGTGCCGAACGGCATCGCGCTCCTCCAACCACGCTGGGCGATGTCGCTCTTGCGCGGGCCCATAACACGCAGCGAATTGCGGCGCGCGCGGCTGGAGCATGCGCGTGTCATCGGCAGGGGCGAGAGCGCGACGAATAGCGTGGTAAAAGTGCCGGCAAGTGTTCTAACTCGTTATTCGAAAGGGGTGGCCTGTGCCTGACGCAGTGCCCAACAGCGAGTCCGCCGCGAGCAACTTCTACATCGCGACCATCGTCAATGACGCGCGGTTCAACATGATCGCCTGCATGCCAGCTCTCGAGCTGCTCGAGCTCGTCTTGCGCCAAAAGGTCGATATGATCTTGGCGATGGCGGATTCCGACAGGGACCTGCTTGATCGAGCGTGTGCTCGTGCAGGCGCACTTTGCACTCGCCCGCTTCGGGAGCGTCGCGCGCTTTCTACGGCGGCGGCCTTCGCTTGCCATTGAATCCTGGCGCTCAGCCAACTATGGTCCGCATATAATTTTTGGGAAGGGATTACTCCATGGGGCATCATTGGGCGGTTGCGGGGATCATATTTGCGCTCGGACTAACGAGTCAGATTGTAGGTGCTCAAACACTGACTATCTCGCCAGGAGCCGCGAACGCGAGCGGGGTGTTGATTAGTCCGTTGGACAACCCCGTCATCAGTGGGAGCGTACTGATAACGAGCGGGCAGCAAGGGGCACGTTCTGCGGAAGACGATTGGGGATTCAACAATTTTGAGTTGCAATTGCTCAACACTTGCGACCCCACGGACCCCTTCTGTGTCGCGGCCCCAGACCGCAGCGTAGAACCTGCGTTAAATGTGTGGCCGAGCTTACCCGGCACCTTCAATAGTGGAATGACAATGCCGGTGCAGGTGCACGGGTCGCGGATAGGGCTCAAACCGACAACGTTTCAATTGAATGAGTTCTTACCCAGTGGCACGCTGCAACCTATAGCAACGGCAAGCGTGGCCCTCGACCCCGCAACCATCGTCGTGCCAATCAACCTAGTCGTTGTGATCCCTGCCGCGAGTGTGAGCAGTGACCTGAACTCTTCAATGCAGACGTGGGCCGACCTCGGCTACTACAAGGCCCTTTTCGATGACGATTGGACGCCAAACCTGCAACGTGAGTCGAACGAGGGA
>DATHOI010000836.1:0-5631 GCA_035485095.1 Polyangiaceae bacterium
GTCAGCGAGCTTAGCCACCTGATCGAAGAGCGCGGGGTGCTCGGCGAGCTTGCGTACCAACTCCCAAAGCTTGCCGTCGGCGAGTCGCGCCAGGCCGACCTTTGCCGAGGCCGCTTTACCTTTCGGGACACGCAAAATCGCCGCTGGGCCTTTTTTTCGTAGAGCCTCGAGCTCTCCGACGTAGCGCTTGGTCGGAAAGAGCTCGCCAGCCTCCCAAGCGGCGAGCTCCTTGGGCTCGACGCCGAGCGTCGTGGCGAGCTCCTTTGCCGTGCACGACAGCTCTTTTCGCAATTGCTTCAGCTCTTCGGGCGACACAGCCCGAACGCTAGCATTTGAGCCGACCGGCGAGTGATGCCTGTTTTCTCGCGAAACCAGCAGCTTTGCCGAGCCGATGCGGAATCGTGCGGACGTTGCTCGCTTTGGCTTTGCCTGTCTTGTTGTGCTGCGACCCGCCGGTCCCGACGCCCGCATCCGGCAACGGCGGCGCGCGCAAGGTGTCATTCGAGCCCAGCGCCGAGTCGTCGGCCGTCTCCGCCGTCGTGCGCGTGCACATCGACAGCGCGAGCCTCGACGCCGGGGACGTCACGCTCTTCCAGGGGGAGCTCTCGACCTACTACTTGGCACGGATCAAGAGTGGAGAGCTGCCGAGCACTCTGGCGGCTCGGCAGATCCCGGTCGTCAGTTGGCGCAGCAACGGCGTGCTGATCGTCGCCCCGGTACGCGCGCTCTCGCCTGACACGTATTCGCTCGCCGCGGGCTCAGGCTTGGTCGGACAATTCCAGGTCGTTAGTCCCGCGCCGTTACTCAGTCGCCTCTGGCCGCCGGCGGGTAGCACGACCGGGCTCCTGCGACACATCATCTATTGTGGCGATGGGTCTATGCCTCTCGGCACTGCCCCGTTGCTCTTCGAGCCCGGTGATATTGCGCTGACGCCGCTGCCAGGCGTCGATGACAGCGGCCTATTTTCGACGCGCTGTCTGCACCTGGAGTCGGATGTTGCGCTCGAACCGGCACAAATCGTGGTGCCGCCAGCCACTGCTGGAGCATGGGCGCTCGACCCTGCGCCGTTTTCCGGTGCGGTCGTGCAACCGGCGACGCCTCTCAGCTGCACGACAGAGGAGACCGCGTTTGGCTTGGGCTGCGCAGCCGTGGCCGACGATCGCGTCACGGTGCGCACGCCGGCAGGCGCGCTGCTTTGGACCGTCAACACGGAGAGCGGATCGCTATTGGAGGTGACGGACGCGAGCCAGTTCGTGATCCGCGGACTCGCGCCGGGCACCAGTGAGCACCTGTGGGGCAGCGTGCACGACGAATCTGGCGCTGAGCAAGACTTCGACTCCGTGGTCGACATGAACCCCGCCCGCGAACGTCCCGTGTTGAACGAAGTGCTGGCGAATCCGCTTGGCCCCGAGCCGCAATCGGAGTGGCTCGAGCTCGTGAACGACGGCGCCATCCCGCTCGACCTCTCGCATTTTTCAGTGCGCGACAGCGGCGGCAGTACGCCCTTGCCCTCTGCCACATTGGCCGTGCAAGAGTACGCGCTCTTGGTGCGGGAAGATTTCGCGCCGAGCGCGAGCGACGTCCCGCCAGCGCCGGGCGTCCGCTTGATTCGCGTGCCCCAGCTCGGTACTACGGGCTTGTCGAATAGCGGCGAGGCCCTCGCGCTCGTCGACGGCAATTTCACGCTGATCTCTGCCTTGCCGGCGGTCGCCGCGAAAGCCGGAGAGAGCTTGGCGCGACGCCACTCGTGGTCGCCCGACGATGACCCGAGCGCGTTCACGACCGGTACACCAACGCCGGGCGCGCCCAACGACTAGAGCAACGCCGACCGCGATGCGGCGTTAGCTGCCGGAGATCGTCATTTTTGCGGTCCGAAAGGTTGGCGCCGCGGTCGACGTGATGAGGCGCAGATCGGACGCGATGCCGTCGATGCCCTTGAGCATCGCGTCGAGCGTCGACGAGATCGTGATTTCGCTGACCGGGAAAGCGAACTTGCCATTTTCGATCCAGAAACCCGCCGCGCCGCGCGAAAAATCCGACGTCATCGGGTTGAAGCCGAAGCCCATCATTTCGGTAACGTACAAGCCGCGCTCGGTGCTCGCGATGAGCTCGTCGCGCGTCAGCGGTCCCGGTTGCATCACGAAGTTCGTCGTCGAGGGCGAAATGCTGCCGCCGCCGCGCGCCGCAGAGCCCGTGGACGCGCGCGCCAGTTTCCGCGCGCTGTACGAGTCGAGCAAAAAGGTCTTCAGAATGCCGTTTTCCACCACGACGTTCTTGCGGGACGGCAAACCCTCGCCGTCGAATGGGCGCGACCCGGGAGCTCGTGGGATCAGCGGATCATCGGTCAAAGTGACGCCTGCGCTGGCGACCTCCGTGCCTTCACGCTCCATCAGGTAGCTGGACTTGCGCCAGATTGCGCCGCCCATCAGACACCCCGCGAGGCTACCGATGATCGACCGAGACACGTCGGTGTCGAAGATCACGGGCGCTTCTTGAGTTGGGACCTTGCGTGGGTTCAGCTTGGCGAGTGTTCGCCGCGCCGCTTCTTGTCCGACGAATACGGGATCCTCGAGCTCCGAGCCATGGCGATGCGCGGACCAGTAGTGGCCGCGCCGTTTCTTGCCGCCTTCGTCTTCGACTACGGGCGCGACGGTGATGGCCGCGTACGAGCCGCGTAGAGCCGCTTGGAAACCACTCGACAGCACGAGCGCGCTCGTGGAGTTCGTGCGTGAAAACGTGGCGCCCTCGCTGAGCTTGATGCGCGGGTCGAAATCGAAGGCCGCGCGCTCGGCGATGATGGCTTGTTCGATCGCTCGGTCGGCGTCGATGGTATACAGACCTTCGTCGAATAAGTCGAGCTCGGGAAAGGGCGGTTTGGCGAGCAAATTCGTGTCCGCTGGGCCTGCGAAGGGGTCGGCTTCGCTCAGCTCGGCGAGCATTAACGCATCGGCGACGCAGCGCTCGATACCTGCGGCGCTGAGATCGCTGGTCGACGTCAAGGCGACGCGATGATCGCGGATCACGCGCAACGAAATGCTGTGATGCCCCGCTTCTTCCACCAGCTCTGGTTTGCCGAGCCTCACGCGCGTGCTGAGCTCTGAGCCGCCGCGCGCGCTGGCTTCGGCGACGTCCGCCCCGGCGCGCCGCGCGCGCTCCACCACCTCGGCCGCCAACTTCAGAAGCTCTCGAGACTCGTCGTGATCCATTTCGCCCATTCCTCGAATTTGTGAGATCGAATCGAAGGCTCAGCCTTCACGGCTCATTCGCTGCAGTGCGCGAAGTGTCCAGGCCGTTGCGGCACCGAGCACACCGAGCATCCAGATCAATGCATAGCCCAGCGGGCCGCCCGCGACGCCACGCGTCCCGAAGTCACCGTGAAACTGCGCGTAGTTCGCGTGCACACTGAGGCGCGAAAACGTGGCAAGCAAGAAGATTGCGGCAAGCACGGCCGGCACCGCGGCCTTGCGTAATACTCGGCCTAGCCGGTGGGCCCGCGCGTCTGCGACGGCCGCGAGAAACCCGGCGGGTACGGACGCGGCGGCGAGCAGGGCAACGGCGATCGGCACTGCCGTGGGCAGTCGCTCACTGTCCACGAAGTACGCAAATGACCAATCAGGCTCGAAGGCCACGAAGTAGCCCGCGATGGGCGCGAACACGAGCAGCGCGAACGCCGTCGTGAGCAAGAGCGCGCGACCACCCAAGCCCGACGTGGAGCGGCCCAGGTCCCCCACCGCGGCCCAGGCGCACGCGACGCCCAACGCGAAACCCAATAGGGGAGTGACAGGCGCCGGCATGTGCCTCGAACCTTCCCACGTTTTTCCGCACAAAGCAGCGCGAGATTTGGGGAAATACGCGGCGCTTCGCGCTTGCGTCGTGAGCTCGTCCGCGGTGCTCACGCGGAAAACCGGCGAGAACCGGTCGACGCTCGGGGCACGCTGGACTACATCAACCGGCAATGGACGCAGAGCGCTTGCGAGAGCTTCTCGAAGCCGTGAAGGGCGGCTCGCTCGAAATCGAGTCGGCGCTGGGCAGGCTCGCGACGCTGCCGTTTTCCGATCTGGGCTACGCGCGAGTGGACCACCACCGGGCGCTGCGCCATGGCATCGCCGAGGTCGTGCTGGCCGAGGGCAAGGCTCCCGAGCACCTGATCGGCATCGTACAGCGCTTGATTGAAGCGGGTGACAACGTGCTGGTCACGCGGCTTGTCGGTCGTTCCGCAGACGAGCTGCAGCGCGCAGTGCCGCGACTGACGTATTCGACGCTGGCACGCACCGCTCAGCTCGTGCAGCGACCGATCGCCGAACGCGAAGGCGCGCCCGTCGCGATCGTGACCGCAGGCACGAGCGACATCCCCGTCGCCGAGGAAGCCTATGAGACCCTGCGTATGTTTGGGCTTCCGGCGAAACGCTATTTCGATGTCGGCGTGGCCGGCATTCATCGCCTCATGGGCCATCTCGAGGAATTGCAGAAGGCGCCTGCCGCGATCGTCGTGGCCGGCATGGAGGGGGCGTTGCCGAGCGTGGTTGGGGGGCTAATCGGTGCACCAATCGTCGCTGTTCCGACGTCGGTCGGCTACGGCACCGCGCTGTCTGGCTTTACGGCATTGTTCGGAATGCTGACCAGCTGCGCGTCCGGCATCACCGTCGTCAACATCGACAACGGCTTTGGCGCGGCAATGGCGGTCGGTCGAATGTTGTCCACCCAACACAAGTCGGCGACACGATCATGAGCAGCGAGCGGATTTTTGCGCACGGCCACGGGCATGACCACGACCACGACCACCATCATGATCACCACGACCATCATCATCACGAACCGAATGAAGACGGCGCTGATCACCACGAGCACGGTCATGCTCACCCGCACGCTGAGGGTCGCGCCGTAGTATTGGCAGGCGCGCCAGAAGCCCACCGTGTGCCCCTCCCAGCTCACGCTGGCGCGGGGAAAATTTTGTATCTCGACGCGTTCAGCGGCATCGCCGGCGACATGACGATCGCGGCGCTGGTCGATCTCGGCGTGCCGTTTCAGGTCGTCGAGCAGAGCGTGTCGGCGCTCGGCCTCACGGGCTTCGCGCTCGAGCTGAAGCGCGCGCGGGGTGGAGCCATCGGCGGCACCAAATTCGACGTAGTGGTCTCTTCCGCCCAACCCGATCGTCGCTACCGCGCGATCGACGAGCTGCTCGTGGCCTCGAGCCTGCACGGCGGGGTCAAAACCCTGGCCCGAGCCATGTTTCGCCGGCTCGCCGAGGCCGAGTCCGAGGTGCATCGGATCGCGCTCGACGAAGTCGCGTTTCACGAGGTCGGCGCGGTCGACGCGATCGTCGACATCGTTGGCGCTGCCGCCTGCTTCGACTACCTCGGCGCGCACGTCGTAGCTTCCGCACTACCGATGGGCCGTGGCAGCGTGCGCTGTCAGCACGGCATTTTGCCGTTGCCTGCCCCGGCGACGGTGGCTTGTCTGCGCGGTGTGCCGACGTTCGACGCGGGGCTCGAAGCCGAGCTCGTGACCCCGACTGGCGCGGCAATCGTAGCGACGGTTGCGCGCGAGTTCGTGGCCTGGCCCAGGTTCGCGCCGGAGCGAATCGGCTGGGGTTTTGGTACGCGCGGCCTGCCAGATCGCCTCAACGCGTTG
>DATHOI010000837.1:0-17659 GCA_035485095.1 Polyangiaceae bacterium
CGTGCGCGCGGGCGTCGCAGCCGGCATCGACTTCGTTGCGCTCTCGTTCGTGCGTAAGAGCGAGGACATCGGGCAGCTGCGCGCAGTGCTCGACAGACTCGGCTCCAAAGCTCGTATCATCGCTAAAATCGAGGATCAAAGCGGCGTGCGCAACTTGCACAGCATCGTCAAAGCGACGGACGCGGTGATGGTGGCCCGCGGCGACCTCGGAATCGAGATCGACTATCACACGCTGCCGCTCGTGCAGACACAGATCGTGGATCTGTGTCTGATGGAGGGTAAGCCGGTGATCATCGCCACGCACCTCTTGGAGTCGATGATCAGCGCGCCCATGCCGACGCGCGCGGAAATTTCCGACATCTCCACCGCGGTGCGCGAACGCGCCGACGCGGTGATGCTCTCCGGTGAGACGACGACCGGCCTGTACCCGCTCGAATGCGTGGAGGTGATGCGGAACATCGTCGGTAGTATCGAGCCGACCGAGAAGCGACCCAGCAACGAAACGCTGCACCTCTCGGAGCCCAAGGCCAAAATGCTGCGCGCCGCCACCGTGCTCGCGCGTGAGCTCGGGGACTCTGGCATCGTCGTCTTCACGCGCAGCGGGTTTTTGGCCTACACGTTGGCCGCGTTGCGCGCGGTCGGCGTGCCCATCTACGCGTTCACGGATGACCAAGCGACGTTTCGCCAACTGCTACTGCCCTGGGGCGTGGAACCATTCTTGATGCCGTTCAGCGAGGATCCGGAGGAGACGGTCCAGAACGCGCTCGCCTACCTCAAGCGCCAAAATTGGTGTGGCGAGGGCACGTGCTTGGTCGTTATCACCAATGCGCTCGCGCGCGGCAAGATCATCGATTCCCTGCAACTTCGGTACGTTGCGACGAGCACCTCGGCCGAGACGCGGGCCTGAGCGCTTAGCCGCCCGCTTGGGCGGAAGAGCCGCGATCGATCACATTTTTTAGACTGCACTCCCGAATTTTGCGGAGCGGCGCCGGCGCGATTTTGCGACCCGCTGTCGAAACAGTGATCGGGCGCGGCATTGCTCCCCGCTGATTAGGTTAGATGTTCAAGTCTGAAGCTACGGATCGCGACGAAGTCCGGGGCCGGTCAGTGCGACGCGCCTTCGCCCACCCCGTGTACTGCGTGTGGCTGCTGCTCGGCGCCGCAAGCTGCACGGCCATGATCGACGGACCGTCGGGCGGTTCGCCGGGCAGTCCAGGCAGCGCAACCTCGCCAGGCACAGGGGCCGGAACGAGCACGGGAACGGGCGCGAGCGCCGGCACGACGCTCGCCACCTTCACGTGCAGCGCGCCGACGACGCCCGATCCCGGACCCTCCCCGCTGCGGCTGCTGTCTCGGACTCAGTACCTCAACACGCTTCAGGGGCTGTTCACGAGCGTGCCGGATCTGACGGCCGCGCTCGGCACGGACACCAACTACAGCGCGGCGTTCGGCATCGCTCAGGCCGACATCGATCAGGTTCAGGTCGGCGGCTTTCAGGCGGCCGCGGAGACCGTAGCGGCCTCGGTCGTGGCGAATCCGACGGCGCTATCGGCCTTAGTGCCGTGCGCGGCGGGCACGGCAAAACGCCAGTGCGCCCAGTCGTTCGTGCAGAGCTTCGGCGCGCTCGCGTACCGTTCGCCGGTCACGGATCCAGCAGACATCGCCCGGCACATGACCGTGTACGACGCGGGCGCCCTGGTGAGCGACACGCACGGCCTTCAGCTTCTGATCGAAGCCATGCTGCAGTCGCCACGCTTTCTGTATCGAGTGGAGCTCGGCACGACAGAAGCCGTCGGTCCAACCGCCATCAAGCTCTCAGCGTACGAAATCGCAGCACGCCTTTCGTACGTCGTGTGGGACTCGCCACCCGACGCAGCGCTGATCGCCGCCGCCGCCCAGGACCAGCTCGAGACGAAGGACCAAGTGACCGCGCAGCTCACGCGCATGCTCGCCGATGCAAAGGGCGCGACTTTCGTGCGCCGCTTCCTCGAGGGCTGGGTGCAATTGCCGGGCATCGACGGCTTGGTCAAAGACACGACGCTCTATCCGCAATGGTCTGCCGCCGGCTCCACCCTGCCCGCCTCGGTCAAAGCGCAGGCCTCTGCGTTCTTCGACAATGTGCTGTCGGCCAACAACGGCGCGCTCGACACGCTGCTCACGTCGACGACCGTATTCGTAAATAGCGATTTGGCAAGCTACTACGGCAGCAACACCACGAGCACTGCGTTCACGCCGATGACGCTGAGCAACGGCCAAGCTTCCGGTCTCTTGACGTTGCCCGCGATGCTCGCCTTGCAAGCCAAGCCCGATGAATCCTGGCCTATCTATCGAGGCCGCTTCGTGCGGGAATCGCTGTTTTGTCAGGATCTGCCGCCGCCTCCCGCGAACGTGCCGAAGCCGCCTGACGTGATGCCCGGCGTCTCGACACGCCAGCGCCTGACTCAACACGAAACCGATCCGTCGTGCAGCGGTTGCCACTCGCTGATGGACCCAGTCGGCTTCGGGTTCGAGGCGTACGACGCAATCGGTCGCTTCAGGACGACCGACGGCGGCCAGCCCGTCGATACGAGCGGACAAATCAACGGCACCGACGTGGACGGCCCGTTCAATGGCGTCGTCGAGCTCGCCAAGAAGCTCTCCAGCAGCACGACCGTCAAGGAGTGCGTGGCGCGCCAATGGTTCCGCTTCACGACCAGCCGCTACGAACAAGACATGGACGGCTGCTCCATGAAAGGCATCGTCGATGCCTTCGAATCGGCCGGAAATAGCCTCAACGCATTGCCCAAGGCGCTCGTCGAGAGCGACGCATTCCTGTACCGCCGTCCCATTCAGGTGTCCCAATGAGTCGTCCCATCGATCATCGTACTGCGCTCAGCCGCCGCCGCCTGCTCGGTGGCATGGGCGCTCTGAGCGTCGCCCTCACGAGCCCAATTTGGCGTAGCGCCACGGTGTTCGGGCAAGACGCGGCGGCGAAACCGCTGCGCCGCTTCATCGGCGTCTTCTCGGCCAACGGCACCATCGCCTCCGAGTTCTTCCCCGCTGGCAGCGTGAGCGACACGCCGCTCACGCCGGCCATCCTCGGCCGCATCCTGGCGCCCATGGCCGCTCACACGTCGCAAATGTTGGTGCTGAAAGGCGTCGACATGGTCTCGACCGTGTCCGACGAGCTCGGTGTCTTGAGCACGAATAAGCCGGGCGGTCCGCACATGAAGGGCCCGGGCGGCATGCTCACCGGTGGCTCGCTCGACGCGGGTAGCTTTCAAGGCGCAGGTGGCCCGGCGGGCTACGCGGATCACATTTCCGTCGACCAGTTCATCGCCAACCGCATCGGGATGCAGTCGACCTTCCCGTCACTGGAGTTCGGCGCTCGCGTCGCGGGTGGTCATCCGCTCGATACCATCTCCTACCGCGGCCAAGATCAGCCGAACCCGCCGATCGACGACCCAGTACAGATGTACAGCCGGATGTTCGCCAACAGCAATCTGTCGTCCACGCAGCTCACGCAGCTGATTGCCGATCGCAAGTCCGTCTTGGATTTCGTGAAGAGCGACATCACCACGCTGCAAACCAAATTGAGCGCCGACGACGTCACCCGGCTCGACTCCCACCTGACCGCGATCCGCACGATTGAACAACAGCTCACGAATGCGTCCGCTTCGTGCACTGCGCCCGCGCAGCCCACGGCCTTCGATCCCAATGACGAAGCCACGTTCGCGCCGATCGTCCAGGTTCAAATGGACTTGATGCTACTCGCGCACATCTGCGGCATGACCAACGTCTCCACCTTCATGTTTGCCAACGCGGACAGCTGGCAATATTTCCCCTTCGCTGGCGTGAATGAAGAGCATCACGGCCTGTCGCACTCCTCCGACAGCGACGCGGTGAGTATTGAAAAGCTGATCAAGATCAACGTCTGGCACGGGCAGCAAGTTAATTACATGCTCGACAAGCTGTCAGCCACGACCGAGTCAGACGGCTCGAATATGCTCGACAACACACTGTTACTCTGGGGCAACGAGCTCGGCGTCGGCAACACGCACGACTACAAAAACATCCCTTGGCTGCTGGCCGGCGGCTCCAGCTACTTCAAGATGGGCCGTTCCCTGCAGTTCAAGGATTTGCCGCACAACAACTTGCTCGTCTCGATCTGCAACGCCATGGGCTTCTCCGACGTGACCACGTTCGGCATCCCCGGCGTTTGCACGGGCCCGCTGCCTGGGCTCACGGCCTGAGCGCGACGAACCAGCACCCGCACTAGCGACCAGCCATGCGGCCCCCTTCAGCGCGATTGGCTCGCGGAGGCACGTTCGGCGGCCTTCCGAGCTCGCTCGACGAGCTGGTGCGCAGCGAGCTGCCGTTCATTCGGCGGCGGCTGCGCGCGCTCTTCCCGCCGCAGCTCGATCTGGACGACGTCGAACAGCAGGTGCTCTTGAACGTGCACCGCAATTTACACAGTTACCGAGGCGAAGGCTCGCTGCGCGCCTGGCTCGACCGCATTACGGTGCGCGTGGGCTTCAAACACGCGCGCCAAGTGCGCGCTCGAGAACAGCGCGAGCAGCCCCTGCTGGACGACCTGAACGAGGCGAGTCTTGATTCGGCGTCCGACAGCTACTTCACGCGGCGCCTCGTCGCGCAGCTCCTGTCTGGTCTTTCGCCGGCTCAGCGCCGAGCGGTGCTCCTGCACCACGTATTCGGCCTCGAAGTCGCCGAGATCGCCGATGCTCAGGGCGTACCGACCGAGACCGCGCGCAGCCGTCTGCGTGTCGGCATGCGCAAGCTCCGCTCGCGCGCGCAACTTCGCACCGATTTGCTGCGCACTGCGGATCCGTAACAGTACGCGCTACCTCGCTGCGGCCGAACGGCTCAGCGAGTTGTGACCGGAGTTGAGCCCTCGAATCCCACCGCGCGCAGCGGATTGCATGGTCGATCCGCCACGACGTGCGCGGGCCGGCCGCCCCCTCCCGCGACGCGAAATCTGATGTCTAAGTTTAAACTTCAGATTGAGAATGAAAGAGGGGCAGCCGATGCCAGAGTGAGTCAGTTCTTGAAAGCCAACCCGCGAACCGCCTGGCGCGCGACTTCTGGCCACAACCCTCAGCGCAATGGTTCGACGAACACGCGCAGCGCCAACATGCCCGCCACTGGCGGCGGCCGATAAGTGAGGCCGACACCGTCCACGTTGAACTCGTTCGGCTTGTAGGGCACTAGCGCGGACGCGCTCAGCTCCCAGCCCAGGAAGCGCGAGCGAGCCGAAATCGCGAGCTCGATCGGGAACGCCAAGAAAAGCTCTGTGTGCGCCGGATCGTTCTGCGAAAACCCGCGAGCCTCGGCGCTCTCGCCGCCGACTAGCACGCCCGAGCACAGATCGAAGCGCGCCGATTGCGGATGCAGCAGCGCATAGCAAACGCGGAGCGTGCCACTGATCAAGTGCTCGCGCGCGCTGCCAGGGGGCAACGCGAACGTCTCGGGCGGCACCCAAAGGGCGCCCAGCGTGGCGCGAAAATCTTTGATTTCTAGGCCTAAATCGAGGACGAACGCCAATCCGATCGGGCGCAGCACCCCGACCACGGCTGCACCACCGAGCGCGAGCAGCGGATCAACGCGCGGCCCTGGAGACGAAAGCTCGCGAGTCTCTAGCGCATCGCTCCCATGGGGCGGCGGCTTCTGCACCGGACGTTCCGCAGGAGTCGCCGGCTTAGCTCCGGACTGCGACGCGCTCGCTTCGGGCTCAGTGCTCGCTTTGCCGGCGCCAGCGCCGTCGGTGCCGGCCAGATCAGCGTCGAACAACACAGCCAGCGCGATCGCCGTAGCGTGCGCGAGCGCGGCGCAGTTCGGCTCGCGCGCATCCAGAAAGCGCACGGTCGCGTCGTCCGGACCCGAGCGAATGGCCGCCGTAAACGCCTGCGGCCCGCGGCTGAAGGTCACGCGGTACGGCGTCGTGTCCTGGCTGCTGCCCGCGCGTCCGACAATGGCTTGCACTCGCGCCACCAAACCAGCAGTGTCCGGGCAATCCTCAGCACCCGGCTCGCGCTCGACGCTGATCGGGGGCGCCGACTGCGCCAACGCTGCACGAGAAAACGCGCCCAAGCCCACGACGAGCATAGATCCAAACAGCCAACAGCGCGCAACCACACGTGAAATTCGCGGAGCGCGCTCCGGAGCCGCGACAGGATGCCGCCCCGAGTAGGCGCTAACCCTCATCCCAATGTCCTACCACTGCTGACATGGGCCGGGGCAAGGTCAGAGTGCTATCGGGCGCCTGGAAAGCGCGTCGGGCTGCATTTGTGATCCGGACCTCTGGATCCACCCACTATATTGAGAGGTCGTGTTGTATCCGCGGATCGAAAATCGCTCGCGTTGTGGCAAGTTTTGCCGCTCCGCGCAAGCCCGCTCAGTGAGCTCATGAGCGGGCTGCAGCACACGTTCCGCGAGGTCTACCTCACCCACTTCGATTTCGTGTGGGGCGCCTTGCGCAGGCTCGGCGTGCGCGAGCAAGACGCGCAGGACGTGACCCAAAAGGTATTCATCGTCGTGTACATGAAGCTACCCGCGTTCGAGAACCGCTCGTCGCTGCGGACCTGGCTGTACCGGGTGTGTCTCAACGCCGCGAGCGACTACCGACGCTCGGCTCCGATCCGTCGCGAGGTAGCGACGGAACCGACGGAGCTCGATTCTCTGTCCGGTTTCCGAGAAGACGTCCATGAAGATGGCGAGTCCCGCCGGCGCGTCGCGGTCGCGGAGACCATCTTGAGCAAGCTCCCCGAAGCTCAACGCCTGGTCTTCGTGCTGTTCGAGCTCGAAGAAATGTCGGGCACTGAAATCGCGGAGCTACTTGGAATCTCCGTGGGCACGGTCCGCTCACGACTACGCTTGGCGCGTGACGTCTTTACGCGTGAAGCAAAGCGCGTTTCGGCGCAGAATGAAGCGCCACGAAAGCAGGCTCTGTAATGGGCGATCCCGAACGTCTGCTGAAATCTGGCGCGGCCGACCGCGAAGTCCGCGAGCTGCTGCAGAGCATGCGCGAGCTCGCTCCTGCTCCGCGCATGGGCGTCGCGAGCTGGGGTGCCATGGCAGCCAAAGTCGCAACCTTGCCAACCGTGGTGCCAGCGCCCGGTAGCGCGCTGCCCGTTCCGGTGAGCAGTGCGAGCGCCGGCATTTCGCACGCGCTCGCGCTCAAGCTGGTCGCCGCTGCACTGGCTTCGACGTTTCTCGGAGCGGGGGCGTATTGGTACCACGTTGTCCAGCGCGTCCACGCCTCGGCAGCCAATGCCCCCGCGTCTGCGCCGGTGGCAGCTCAAGTTGCGCCCGCAGCCATTTCGCAAGTCACTCCGGCTGATGAAGACGCCACCAACCCAGCTCCGGCGCCGTCCAGTGCCGGACCGGGCGCTGCCAATTCCGCGACCCGCGGCAGTCGACTCGACGCCGAAGCGTCCATGCTGGCCAAGGTTCGTAGCCAGTTGCATGCGGGGGATCCGCACGCCGCGCTCGCCACCCTCAATCAAATGCAGAGCGCCTTTCCGAATGGTCAGCTGACGCAGGAGCGCGACGTCTTGGCGGTCGAAGTGCTCGCTGCCAACGGCAACACCGCGGCCGCCAAGCGCAAGGCCAATGCCTTCATCGCGGCGCACCCCTCCAGCCCCCACAGCGCGAAGCTGGAGCGCTTCGTCGAGTCGCGGTGAGCCTGGGCAAGCTTTCTGCTCTAACGCTCGCTATCCCGCTCGCTCTGCTCGCCGGCTGCGAACCCCGCGTCACGAACATCGCCGAGCAGGACGCAGGCGTCGGCGTGTACTTGGAGGCGGAAGATGGCGCTCTTTCCGGAGGATTTCTGATCGGTGACGACCCGACCGCGTCCGCCGGGCACTTCATTTACGTCAACGCAGGCGCGACGTTCGACACGGCGCCAGGCGGCAGCGCAAACGCGCGCTATCAGCTCGCTGTCAAAAGCGACGGCACGTATTTGATCTGGGGCCGCATTCACTCGCCCACCTATGCTGAAAATCGGTTTTGGTTTCAGCTCGACGGCGGGGCTTGGACTCTGTGGCGCATCTCGACCGGTGATATTTGGTTTTGGGACGCCTTCCACGACAACACCGACTACGGCGATCCCATCCCGTTTGCCCTCTCGGCAGGCAGCCACGAGCTCGTGATCGCCAATGCGGTCGACGTCGTGGGGCTCGATCGCTTGTACTTCGCCCCCGTAGGCAGCATGCCCGTGGGCAACGACACGATCTGCAATCCTCCGCACTCGATCGCCGTCGACGGCGGCTGCACCCCGAGCTGCGGCTCGCTGGGCGGGCTATGCGGCGCAAACCCGTGCGACGGCACGAGCACGAGCACGCCGACCTACGACTGCCACCCAACCTGCTGCGTTCCGCCCGCCGACGCAGCTGCAGCGCAGTGATCGCTGTCTCAGGCGGCAATTCGAAGACAAAACGACTCGGCCCGCCGTGATCGCTCACAGCGGGCCAAACTCGTGTCACGCGCTTCGCCGGTCGCGGTCAGTCCGTGATCGCGGAAGCGACGGTCGTGCCCACGACCGCAACCGGAGTCGTGACGCAGAAGGCCTTGACGCCCGGAACGGCGTCGAACGGGTCCGCGCCGATCGGCGTCGTGCATTGCGAATCGTCCGTGCACTGACCGCTGACGGTCGCGCAGAAGCCGTCCGCGCCGCAAACCTGACCGGTGAACGCCGTGTCCGTGAGATTTCCGGAACCGGAGCAGTCGTGGTCGTTCGCACATGTCTTCTTGCACGCGCCGGCCACGCACTTGTTGGCCACGACCTCCGTGCTCAAGGCGCAGTCCAGATCAGTCGTGCAAGCCGCTTGCGGAATGCACAGGTTGGTCGTCGTCGTGTCACACGTCATCGACGCAGGGCAGTCGATGTCTTTCGTGCATTTGCGGTAGCAGCCGTGGTTACCGGCGTAGCACGTGCATTCTCCAGGTGAGCAGACCTCGTCGAGCGCGCCGTCGACGACCGGTTCGCCGGTGTCGCAGTCTGTATCGGCTTTGCAACCGACGGCGGCAACGGCGGTGGGCTCGCACTTCTTCGTGGTCAGGTTACAGGGCGACACGGGCGTGTTCGCGCGTGTGAAATCCGGACAGCCCTTGACCGTCTCCGTAGCGACGGAGCATGCAGCGCCGTATTCACAGCGGCTATTCCCGTCGCACGTCCAGGTGGTCTTCGCGCAGGCGCAGTACACGCTTTGCTGAAAACAGAGCTTCATGATGGCCGGCACCACGCTCGTGGTGCAATCAGCCGTGCCGATCGCGTTGGCGATGTCCTCGCAGGAATTGATGGTCGCGGTGTGCTCCGCAGTTGGCAGCTGACAGCAATCGGCTGCCGTCTTGCACTCGCCGACGCAGCTCATGCCGGAAGGCTGAAAGCCATAGCTCGCGTCGTCACACTGGCCAATACCCGCGCTGATGAAGCCGGGAACACAAACCAAGCCGGTGGAGCAATCGCCATTGACGCGACAAGTTTCACCGCGGTCACCGAGCTGCGGTGCGACGACCGTGCCGGTCTCGCCGCCAGCGCCCGTACCATTTGTGGTGCAACGCTGATTGAAGCACGCGAGATCTGCCTCGCAATCGCGACGCGACGTGCAGCTCTCGCCTTCACCACCGAGGGCTGGACCGACGACTGCCGCGCCGCCCGAGCCGCCATTGCCACCGCTGCTCGCCGTGGCCGCATAACACACGTTGGCGATGCAGCTCAGGCCGTCCGCGCATTGCGCGGTACTGGCGCAGGACTCGCCCGCTTTGCTCAACACGGGCTTGGCGTCATTGTCGCCGCAGCCGACCAATAGTGCAGCGGCCATGCCTGCTGCGCCGATCAAGGAAATTACTAGAGACCTTGCCATCTGTTCCTCCAATTAATTTAGGCACACTCGACGCCAGCCCGTAGGGGCGAAGAAAAGCGACGAGAGCATCCACACACCGAAAAACATTTGCGGTTCGCCCGTTTCGAAGGGCGTGACCGCGTCACTTGGAAACGAGCTTGAATTCAATGCGGCGGTTCTGCTGACGGCCTTTCTCCGTCTTGTTGTCCGCGATCGGGTCGTCGGGGCCGGCGCCGCGCGTTTCGATACGGCCCATGTCGATACCCTTGGAAACCATGTATTCCTTGACGGACTTGGCGCGCGCCTCGGACAGATCGATGTTCGCTTGGCGCTCACCCACGTCGTCGGTGAAGCCGCTCACGAGCACGTGCAGCTCCTTGTACTCGCTGAGCACTTTGACGGCTTCGTCGAGCAGCTTGTCCGAGTCCTTGCGAATCGTTGCTTTGCCGAAGTCGAACTCGATGCCCTTGATCACGCCCGCGAACTTGGCGAGCGCTTTGGGCAGCTCGTCGGGGCAGCCGTCCGTGTCCTCGAAGCCGTTGTACGTCTCCGGTTTGTCCGGGCACTTGTCGACCGCGTCGGGAATGCCGTCACCGTCGCGATCCTTGACCGGACAACCGTCGGGCGCGACGCCCTTCTCGGTCGGGCATTTGTCTTCCGGGACAGGGATGCCGTCACCGTCGGGATCCTTGTTCGGGCAGCCGTCGTTCGGGTTCGGCGGCAGACCGTCCTCGGGTTCGTTCGGGCACGCATCAGTCGCGTCCGGAATGCCGTCTTTGTCCGTGTCGACCACGACCACGGGCGCGGGACAGCCGTTCGGCGCCACGCCGGGCTGCATCGGACACAGGTCTTGCGGATCCAAAAAGCCATCGCCATCTGAATCGACGGGCAGCGGCGCGGCATTCGGCGTGTACGGAGTGCGGCCGAGCGTGAAGCTCAGGCCGAGCAAGAGCTCGACGTTGCTCACCAGATCGCCATTCGTGACGCCCGGCAGGAGCAGATTTTTCTGCATCAAATTGTCGCGAAAGTCGAAGCGCGCGCTGACGTATTCGGTGAACGCGAATTTCGCACCGACGCCAAAGTGCATCTCGGGATCGCTGTCATTGCCGAGCGTGTCGGGGTGACTCCTCAGTGTCATCCCGCCGAGGCCCGCGACGACGAATGGCACCAAGCGGTAGCCCGGGTACTGCACGACCAGGTGCGCCCGGTACGTCCACACGGTGGCGTTGATATTGTCGGTGCGCGTCTTCGTGGGCATCACGCCGAGCTCGCCTTCGACACCCAAGAAGGACAGCGGGTAGAAGGCAGCGCGGAACCCGAGATCGAGCGCGGGCCCGAGCCGTTGGTGGCCGTAGGGGTTACCTGGAACCAGGGCCAAATCCTGCAAATCGTGCTGAGCGGAGAACAAACCCAGGCCGCCGTACACGCCGAGCTCGAGCGCCATCGGTAGCGGCCGATAACGCTCCCAGAAGCCGTCGCCGCCAGCGTCGCTTGATGCACTGGCCTGAGCCGAGCCGCCACTTGAACCGCCCAATTGCAGGGAAGCAGAGGCCGCAGCATTGGGCGCAGGCGTTGCTGCCGGTGGCGATGTTGCGGGCGCTGCAACCGGAGGCGGCGCCATGGGCGCTGCGGCGACCGGTGCGGCTGCTGCGGGTGCGATCGGCGTTGGCGCGATTGGCGCAGCAGACGCCGCGACCGGCGGCGTTGCAACGGGTGCAGGTGCCGGGACCGGATCGGCAGCAAGCGCGACGGACGGGATCGAGAGCACGCACACCGCGCCCCAGTATTTCGATAGACGCATGTCAGTTCACCACCAAGAAAAAGGGAATCGTTAGATCAGCTCGCGCCACAGGGGCAATCTTCAAGTGCTTAATTCGACATGCGGAGTTGCTGGCCAGAGGCCCGAAGTGTTGCGACCTTGCCATTTTCCACGCCTAGACGTGGAATTCGGCTGCTCCCATTCAGACGCAGTCAAAAGTGCCAAAGAAAAACTGACCAAGACGCAACATTAGACACAGCGTCACTAAAGAAGACCAGGTTCGACACCTTGGAGAGCGCGAGCGCTTCGAATTTTCGCGCGCAGCGCCCACTGCGCTCCACACAATTGGCGTCCGCGCCTGCCGATGATAAGCCGCGCGAGCCGTGCGCGTCGTCGTTGCTCCCAACGCACTGAAAGGCAGCCTCTCACCCTTCGAGGCCGCGAGCGCCATTGCGCGCGGCGTCCGCGCCGCGTCAGCGAGCGCCGAAATCATCTCGCTGCCGATCGCGGACGGCGGAGACGGCACGAGCGCGGTGCTGGTCGCCGCTCATCACGGGCAATCACGCGACATGATCGTGGCCGATCCGCTGGGCCGTCCCGTGCGCGGCAGCTATGGCTTACTGGACGGCGGGCGCACTGCCGTAGTCGACGTAGCGACGGCTTCCGGCCTGGCGTTGCTGAGCAGCGAGGAACGCGATCCGCTCGTGGCTACGAGCCGCGGCACGGGCAAGCTGATCAGCGCGGCGCTCGACGCGGGTTGCGAGACGGTGATCATCGGCGTCGGTGGCAGCGCCACGGTCGACGGCGGCGCGGGGTTGCTCGCTGCCTTGGGTGTCGCGTTGCTCGACTCGGACGGCACCGCGATCCCCTCCGGAGGCGCTGGTTTGGCGCGGCTGTCACGGATCGATCTAGCCCGCGTACACCCCGCGTTAGCGCGCGTTAAGTTGCGCGTCGCTTGTGATGTCGACAGTACGCTGCTCGGCCCGCACGGCGCTGCGCGCATGTTTGGCCCGCAAAAAGGCGCCAATGCGCCAGCGGTGCTCGAGCTCGAGCGCAACCTCGAGCACTTCGCGGACGTGATCGCCCAATTGACCGGGCGCGACGCGCGTCGCGTGACCTCGGGTGCTGCGGCGGGCGGCATCGCCGCGGGCCTGTACGGCGTGCTCGGTGCCAGCCTGGAACCTGGCATCGACCTAGTGCTCGAGACCGTGGGCTTCGACCGCGCGCTCGCGGGCGCTGATTTGGTGATCACGGCTGAGGGCTTTCTCGACCAGCAAAGCTTACGCAACAAGGGCCCATGCGGTGTCGGGCGCTGGGCGCAGCGTCGCGGTGTGCCGGTGATTGCGCTGGCAGGCGGCATTGCCGACGACGTACGCGCCGCAGATTTCTCGGATTTCGCTGGGATGTTTTCGATCTGCCGGCGTCCGATGGCGCTCGAGGAAGCGATGCAGCAGGCTGCCCCACTGCTCGAGAGCGCGGCCGAGTCGGTGCTGCGCGCGCTACTTCACGCGCCGCGTTCGAGCACCAACACGCCATAGGGCTCGAGCTCGAGCTCCGAGCCAACGACTGTGCTGTCCAGCAAATTCTTGGCGCGGAACCCGGACTCCGCGCTCAAGCGCTGTGGCTTCTGCGTGGCGTTCAGCAAGAACAAGAACTCTCGCGAACCGTCCGTACGCGCTTGAGCCGTGACGCCTTCCGGCAGCTCGCCCGGGAATGCCCGGCGCAAGCCGAGCTCCGTCGCGAGCCCCCCTTGAAAGTCCGACAGAAAGCGGTCGTCGTTGCGCGAGGCCACGAAATACGCGCTGCCCGAACCGTATTGGTGTCGCGTCAGAGCCGGGTTCCCGGCGTGAAAGTCGCTGCCATAATTCGCGAGCACCGTCGCACCCTCGGCGTGCACGATAGAGCAGAATTCGCGCGCCGAATAACTGCCCTTGAGGCCGAGCGGGCTGTCTGAGGTTGGCAGCACCGTCACGGTCTCGCCCGCATACAGCCCGTCGATGTCCTCCACCCAAATACCGAACAGCGGACGAAGCGGACCCGGCATCCCGCCTGTGAAGCACAGGTCCGTCTCGTTCACGACTCCGGTCACATAGGTGGCCACCAAGGTGCCGCCGCGTTTGACGAACTCGGTCAGCCGCTCCGCCACGCCCGGGCGAAGCATGTACAGCATCGGCGCGATGATCAGACGGTAGTGCGAGAAGTCAGCGATCGACTCGATGACGTCGGCCGCGATGCCGCGCTTCCAAAGCTCGCGATAGTGCGCGCGGCAAGTGGCGTCGTAGTGCTTGGCTTGGTTGTTGAAGCCACTGAGCTGCTCGATGCCCCACATGTTTTCCCAGTCGAAGATCAACGCCACTTCCGGCTCGACCGAAGTGCCCAGGACAGGCGCCAATTTCTCGAGGGTTCTGCCGATTTCGGCGATGTCGCGGAACACCCGCGTGTGCTCGTGCCCAACGTGGTCGACGACCGCGCCGTGGAACTTTTCGCAACCGCCCCGCCCTTTCCGCCATTGAAAATATTGGACGCTGTCCGAGCCGTGCGCCACCGCCTGCAGGGCCTCGAGCTTCTGCACTCCGGGACGCTTCAGCTTGGGCACGGCATGCCACTGCTGAGTGCCCGGCGCGCTCTCCATGAGCAAGAAGGGCTTACGCTTGAAGGAGCGATTCAGGTCGTGGATCATCGAGACGTCGCTGGCGACCTTCCAGTCGTCGGCGTCGTTCTTCCATGCGGGGTAGCTGTCCCAGCTCACCACGTCGAGCTCGCGGACGAGCTTCGCGTAGTCGAGGCCGGGAAACATCCCCATCAGGTTCGTCGTCACTGGCACGTCCGTGCTGTGCCGTCGAACCGCGGCGATCTCGTGACGCAGAAAATCCACCGTCTGGGCCGTGACGAAGCGCTTGTAGTCGATGGCGGCCGCCGAAATGCTCCAGTCGTGCAGCTCGACTTGCCGGAACTCACTGAAGTTGTGGCCCCAAAATGCCGTCCACCAAGCTTGATTGAGCGCGCCGATCGAGCCGTAGCGCGTTTCTAGCCAGCCATGAAACGCGGCGCGACACAGCCCGCACTGGCACTCGCCGCTATACTCGTTGGAGATGTGCCAGAGCAGGAGCGCGGGGTGCTTGCCGTAACGCTCGGCCAGTTTCTGGTTGATGATCGCGACTTTCTCGCGGAACACGGGCGAGCTGTAACAATGGTTGTGACGAAAGCCGTGCGGCTCACGCCGACCGTCTTTGAGCACCCGACACGCTTCCGGGTACTTGTTACTCAACCACGCGGGCTTGGACCCGCTCGGCGTCGCGAGCACGATGTACGCTTCGTTTTTTTGCACCAAGTCGAACGTTCGGTCGAGCCAACCGAACTCGAAGCGGCCTTCACTGGGCTCGAGTGCAGCCCAAGAGAAGATGCCAACGCTCATGGCGTTGACGTGCGCGAGCTTCATCAGCCGCATGTCCTCGAGCCAAACCTCGGGCGGCCATTGTTCAGGGTTATAGTCTCCACCGTGTAGAAAACGGGGGTACTTGGTGATGCTGGGCTGGACGGACACGCGCTCACTTTAGTGATCCGGATCGCCGTGACAGCGGATTCGCGGTGTCCAGACCGGACTCTCGGTGGTTCGACGCGAGCCTCGGAGCGTCCCCGGTCGGGGACGCCCGTGCCAAGACGGACTCGATTTCGTGCCCGCACGGAGTCGCCTGGCGCAACACTCGGGAAACACGCCCATTTACGCGCGCTTGCCCGCGTGCATTCGGCTGCCTGAGGGCTTCCTTCTGCCCCGCCCTTGTGCGAAACCGGAGCCGTGAGCCCCGCAGCAACGCACCCCGACGTCCGCACCCAGGATCGACCCATGCAGGAGGACGTGCGCTGGCTCGCGTCCGCGCTCGGTCAAGTCATCAAGCGCTTGGAAGGCGACGCAGTCTTTCAAGCGGTCGAAGATCTGCGCTCAGCCTGTCGCGGACGACGCCGCGCCGAGGCCACCGCGGTCGACCTCGATACCCTATTCGCGCGGGTCTCGGACCTACCGCTCAAGGTTTCGGCCCCGGTAGCACGCGCCTTCACTCTGTTCTTCTTCCTGATCAACACGGCCGAGCAGGTGCATCGGGTGCGCCGTCGGCACAGTTACGAGGACGGCGCGGAGCTGGCGGCGCAGCCCGCCAGCATTCGTTGGGCGTTCGAGAAGCTGCGAGGCAACAACCGCAGCGCGGCCGATGTGCGCGAGTACCTGCGCGAGCTCGAAGTGCGACCAGTGCTGACCGCGCATCCGACGGAAGCCACTCGCCGCACGCTGCTCCAGCTTCAAGCGCGCCTCGCCGACGCCCTGCTCAAGCGCGAACATTCGTCCCCCGAAGAGCGTTTGCGGCTCGAGCACGGGATGGAAGCCGAAATCGAGCTACTTTGGCTGACCGACGAGGTGCGTCGCGATCGGCCGAGCGTGCTCGACGAAGTGAGCTCGGTGATCTGGTATCTGGAAGATCGCCTGCTCGAGGCTTCCGTGCAGGTGAGTGAAAGCGCGGAACGCGCATTTCAACTCGCCTTCGGTGAGCCGCTCGGCTTCTCGCTGCGGCTCCCACTCGGGAGCTGGGTCGCGGGCGACCGCGACGGCAACCCGTTCGTGACTCCCGACATCACGATGGCCGCCGCGCGCCGCACCGCGCACGCGCTGCTCGGCTTGTATCACCGCAAGCTGTTTCAGCTCGTGCAGCGGCTATCCATCTCCGATCGCTTGGGCGGTGTGCCCGACTCGCTCCGCCAGTCACTGGAGAAGGACAAGCCGCTCCTGCCCAAGCTGTGGGAGATGAATCGGCGGCGCGACGCCAACGAACCGTTGCGCTTGAAGCTCACCTTCATGATGGGGCGCCTCGACGCGACTCGTCAGGAGATCGCGTCGCGCGACGCGGGCAAGCTGGAGCGGGTGGCGGGCGCGTACCTCAACGCCGAGGAATTTTGGAAAGATCTCGAGGTCGTGCGGCAAGCGCTGATCGCTGCACGCGCCGAGCACGCGCGCCGCAGTTTGCTCGATCCACTGATCGGTCAAGTCGAGGTGTTGGGCTTCTGCGGTTACTATTTGGATCTACGTGAAGACTCGGAGATGCACACGCGCACCCTTGCCGCCATCGCCAAGGCAGTCGGCGTGCCCGAGCTGGACGACGCGGCCATTCGTCGCGAGCTGCTCGGGCGGCGACCGCTGGTCTCCGCGTACGCGCCACTCGATGAAGAAGCCGCACGCACGAGCAAGCTCTTCCACACCATGCGTGAGGTGCAAGACGAGTTCGGCGAGCGCGCCGCGCAGACGTATATCATCTCGATGACGAAGAGCGCGACCGACCTACTACGCGTGCTCATCTTGGCGCGTGAGGCCGGCCTCGTCGATCTAGCGCGCGAGGAGCCGTTTTCACGCTTGGACGTGGTGCCGCTCTTCGAAACCCAAGCCGACCTGTTCAAGGGACCGGCGATCATGAAGAGCTTGTTCGCCGACGAGGTCTACGTGCGTCAGCTCAAAGCGCGCGGCATGCGCCAAGAGGTGATGCTCGGCTACTCCGACTCCGCGAAGGACGTGGGCGTCGTGGCCGCGGCGTGGGAGCTGTACCGCGCTCAAGAGGCGCTGGCCGAGGTATCGCGCAACGCGAACGTGACACTCACGCTGTTTCACGGTCGTGGCGGTACCGTGGGACGCGGCGGCGGTTCACCGGTGTACCGCGCGCTCACGGCGCTACCGCCGGACACCGTTTCCGGGCGCATCAAGATCACCGAGCAAGGCGAGATCATTTCCCAGAAATTCGGCATCTTGTCGATCGCCGAGCGCAGCCTGGAGGTGATGCTGACCGGCACGCTGATGGCGCGCTTTTCCGACTTCCGCAAGGAGCTCGAGCCCGGCGCCGAGGCGCGCTTTCGCGAGGTCATGGAGCGTCTGAGCGAGACGTCGCAGCACGCGTTTCGCAAAGTCGTGCACGAGGACACTGCGCTCTTTCAAATGTTCCTCAAGGCGACGCCGGTGCGCGAGCTCACGCACGTGCACTTCGGCTCTCGCCCCGCATATCGCGAGCGAGGAGCTGGCACGATTCAG
>DATHOI010000838.1:0-27585 GCA_035485095.1 Polyangiaceae bacterium
TCGGTCTGCGGAGGTCGTCTGTGACGCCTTACTCGGCGCGGCACACGAACGAGGCTCGCCGGACAACGTCACCGCCGCGGTGGCCAAGGTTTCGGCGAGAGCGCCGGCGCTCTCGCGCTCGCCCGGCGGCGGGCTATTGGGCGGCCTGAATCGAAGGTTCCGCACGCGTTGATTTTGGGGTTGGCACGGGACGCTGGCCAGACTCTCGGGCCGAGATTCAGATCAATTCTTAACGCCGACGGCGCTAGTGATAATCGTGCGCCTCCGAAATGGAACCGTCGGGAAACGGTGCGCATGAACGGCCGCTTCTCCCTGCACCAAGGATTCTGCACATGCAGCCGCCTTCTGCTCCGCCGACCCGCCGCACCGAAAACTCGGCTTCAGGTTCGGACGAGTTGCCGCTCAGCTCGAGGCGGCTCGGACCAGCGCTCGACTTCGGCTGCGGCGAACGCATGCGGATACGCGTCGCGCTTGCCTTCTTTGCGCTTGCCGCCGCTCCGGGGATTGCGGGGGGCGCACCCCGAATGGTGCTGTGCGCGGCAATCGTGTTTTCCGCGGCACTGATTCACGAGCTGGGTCACGCACTGTACGCCCTGCTCAGTGGCAGTCGGGCAACCGTGGTGCTGCACGTGCTCGGTTCTCACACGGTCATCGAACCGCGCTTGTCACGCGGGCGTGAGCTCGTCTCCACGCTGGTCGGCCCGCTCGTGAGCATCGCGCTCGGGCTGCTGCTGTTTCGGCTGCATCGAGCCTTTCCAGCACACTCTTGGTTGACTATCAGCAGCTGGGTCAACCTCGGCTGGGGTGCTCTGAATCTGCTGCCCGTACTCCCCTTCGACGGCGGGCGCGCGGTGCTCGCGCTGGTCGGAGATAAGCAACGCTCGAGCGCGCTACTGATTTCCGGGATGTGCGCGCTGGTGATTGCCATTCAAGGTCTCGCCGTTCTGCGCAGCGCGCCTACGATTTTCTTGTTTGGCGCGGCGGCAATCGTTTCGTTGCTCGGTTGGGCGCAGCAGCGTCGCGTCGAGGCAGAGCAAGCCCTCGGCCTTCCCGGCCAGCTCGAAACCGCGCGTCGTCTGCTCGCGGATGGTGAGTATGAACGAGCCCGTCAGCTCGCTACTCGAATCGGCGTGCGCGCTTGCTCGAACAACACCGCCAATGCTGCCTGGGAGCAAGTGGCATGGGCGGAGCTCGGGCTGGGGCTTGCTGATCGGGCCTACTGCACGCTGAGTCGCACTCGCCCTGCTTCAGATGTCAATGGTTACTGCCTCGCTGCCGTGCAGGCCGCACGGGGTGAAATTCGGCACGCCATCGGCCTATTGGAGCGCGCGCTCGGTCGAGACGTCGAGCGCAACGCGACCAAGTTGTTGATCGATCTCCACGCGCGCTTGGGTGCCTTCGAGCAGGCTTGCCGAGTCGCGAGCGCGGGGCTGTCAGCGCTCGACCCGGACGAGACCCGGCGCGTGATCGAAGCCGCGTTCGAAGCAGAGGCATTCGGCCCCGCCACTGAGCTTGCTGGCGAGCTCGCCGCCATCACGGGCAGCCCCGACGATGCCGTCAGCCACGCCTATGGTCTCGCCCGTCTAGGTGATCGCACGACCGCGAAGCGCATCTTCTCGCAACTAGTTAGTTTGTTGTCCAATTGGCAGATGCACAAGGAGACCTTGGCGCGCCTATTGGATCTGCTAGCTCGCCCGGACCTGTGCGAGCTCATTGGACCGGAGCTCAGTCACCGCGCGCTCGCAGCTGTCTCTCCGCTGGGCTGAAAAGCGGCAGGCGATTCCAGCTCTGCTGGCGCAAAGCCCATTTCGTGAACCGTCCCGGCGAGATTGCGCCTTTTTCGGGAAGCGGTTCCAGCGCGATATCGTGCGCAATCTTCGGATATTCCTGGTGATCGACGTGGCGGCGTCAGATGCCTTTGCGGTGACGAGATCCGCATGTTTTTTGCGCGACGGATTGAGACTTCTCGTCAACGCGAATCCTGCTAGCGTGGCCCGCGTCGAGACGGCAGGCGCCGCTCCGAGGGAGGTTGATCAGGATGCCAAGCAAGAGTTGGGGTGTGTGTGCGCTGATCGGGTCGACGCTCGTCGCAGCTGCCGGCTGTGGCGCACCAGGCACGGACGGCAGTGTCGGCGAAACAGCGAGTGCTTTGAGCTCCGCGCAGGACGTGCTCGGGTTCGAAGCGCTCAGTGCGTGGCATGCCTCTTCGGGTCACGCCGCGTTGACGGCGAACCACACGGAAGGCATGGCCGCATTCGCGCTCAGCGCGCCGGTCAACTACACGACGCTCACGAGCGCGCCGATCGCATCCACGAGCTCGGGTTTGCTCGGCTTGAGCCACGCTGGCTCGAAGCTCTCGCTCGACCTATTGCTGCCCACGCTGCAGCCCAACGCCTTCTACTTCGGAGCCTTACAGCTCTACATCAGTGTTCCTTCGCGCGGCCTGTACCATCAATTTCTGGGACAGGTCGAGCTCAGTCAGCGACCGCTCGGGGTGTTCCAGACGTTGGACTTTCCGGTCAACGACTCGATTCGCGCTAGCTTGAACGGGGCTACCTTCAGTGATTTGACGTTCACGTTGGCGCTCAACGCGCCGGCGGGCGCCCGCGGCACGTACTTGTTCGACAACCTGCGCGTGACCGGCGCTGCGCCTGTGCTGCGCGAGTTCCCCACGAGCGACATCGATGGACCGCAAGGCATCACGACCGGCCCAGATGGCGCGCTCTGGTTCACCGAGGGCGTCGGCAATCGCATTGGGCGCATCACGACGGCGGGGGTCATCACCGAGTTCCCTGTGCCCACGCCGGACAGTAACCCCGCGTTCATCGCTCTGGGGGCGGACGGCAACCTGTGGTTCACGGAGTTCGACGCGAACAACATCGGTCGCATCACTCCTCAGGGTGTGATCAGCGAGTTTGCCGTGCCCACGCCCAGTAGTGGTCCAATTGGGATCACTCTCGGCAGCGACGGCAATGTCTGGTTCACCGAGCTCTCCGCGCCGAAAATCGGCAAAATCACGCCCGCTGGCGTGATCAGCGAGCTCCCCGTGACGATTCCTAACAGTCTCATCACCAGCGGCTCGGATGGCAACCTCTGGTTCACCGAAGAGAACAACGTCGTCGCGCGACTGACGACCGGCGGCGTGCTGACCGAATTCACGACACCGACCACGGACGGAGACGGCTTCGGGATTGCTGCGGGCCCGGGCGTGCTGTGGTTCGCCGAGCTCCACGGTGATCGAATCGGCCGCCTGACCACAACCAGCGGCACGTTCAGCGAATTTGCGGTTCCCACGGCTGCCAGTGAACCGTACGGCATCACGGTTGCGCCCGACGGCAGCGCCTGGTTCGGCGAGCTGGACGCCGGCAACATTGGGCACGTCACCAGCGCAGGACAAATCAGCGAAATTCCTTTAGGCCCGACCGCCGTGCCAGTCGGCATCACCACCGGCCCAGACGGGGGCATCTGGTTCACGGAGTTCGGCACGAGCAAGATTGGCGAGCTCTTGCCCTAGAGCCAACGCCCGCGCCAGGCTAAGTTCAGTTAGTAGCAGGCGCTGAATCCGGCGTTGCATACGCCTTACGGGCAAGAAGAGCACCTCAGGGCATTGCCGCTCGAGTCGGTGAGGTCGGCACACTGGTCGTCGTTCGAGCAATTGCGCATACACGCCTAGTCGCAGGTCGAGGGCAGGGCAGCAGGTGGCCATTCGCTGAACGGCAACCGCCGCTCGATTGCCGCCCCGAATTGACGCGCGCGTGCGATGCAGACACGGAAGAGAGCTGCCGCGCTGCCCGAATGAACCCCACGACTTTACCCAATCGCCTTTGGCCGTTTACTTTTCACTTCTATCGCCAGTTCCCCTGGGGCGGTCTGGGGCTGGTCGTGTTCCCGGTGCTCAGCCGCGGCGTCTTTGCGTCGATCGCCTATGCCACTAAGCGCCTGACCGACACCGTCCTCAGCATGCACGACCCCGCGCACGAGGCGAGCCAGGTGCTTCTGCCGTTCGCATTCTTCGTTGGGCTCGTCGTTGCGCGCTTTGCGATGGACGCGGGAGCGTGGTTCAGCTCGTACAACACGCGCTCTCCGATGCTCCGGCGCATCAAAGAGGAAGTGTTCGCCTACACGCAGCGACTCTCTAGCTCCTATTTCGAGAATACACTTTCTGGGAAGATCGCGCACCGAGCGATCATGCTGCCTGAGCAGGTGTTGCAGCTGTTCGATATGATGGTGTTCGATTTCATTCCCAGCACGGCCTTCTTCGCGTTCGTCGCGGTGTTCTTCTATCTTGCCAGTCCCTCGTTTTTCGCAGCCGCCGTCGTGGCGATCGTCACGTACTTTTCCGTCAGCCTGCTCGTGGGTCGGGAATGCACGCGGCGCGCGATCGCGAGCAACGAGGCGAAGGCGGCGGTCACTGGTCGCATGGTCGACGTCCTCACCAACATCCGCAACGTGTTCTTCTTCGCCAACCAAGCGCTCGAGGACGAGCAGCTCGCGCAATACACGGGCGCAGAGTACGACCGCCGCCGCGCGTCCTATCGCGCGGTGGTTCGGTTGCGCTGTGCGCAGTACGTCATGGACATTTCGATGTGGATCGTATTCGTCGGTGGCGCGCTGTATGCCTGGGTACACGGCCGAATCGGCCCGGGCGACTTCGTGATGACGACGGCGCTCACGAGCTCCCTGCTCCAAACCGCTTACAACCTCGGGCAGCGCATCCCCGAGTTCTATGACCTGATGGGCTCAGCGCGCGAAAGCATCGACACGCTGATCGTGCCGGCCACCGTCACGGACAAACCGGGCGCGCCCGCGCTGACGGTGACCCAGGGCAATATTCATCTCGATCGCATTGCCTTCGCGTACGAGCTGACCAACGGAGACGAGAGCCGCCGATTGCGCAACGTCGTCAAAGACTTCGAGCTGACCATTCCGGCGGGGCAGCGCGTCGGGCTCATAGGCCCGAGCGGCGCCGGCAAGACCACGCTGATGGGCCTGTTGATGCGCATGCACGATGTTGCCGAGGGCGCGATCCGCATCGACGGCCAGGACATTCGGGACGTCGCTCAGCACAGCCTCAGACAAGCGATTGCGCTCATTCCACAAGATACGACGCTGTTTCATCGCAACCTGCTGGAGAATATCCGCTACGGCCGACCCAGCGCCAGCGACGAAGAGGTGGAGCTGGCGGCGCGGCGCGCCCATGCGCACGAGTTCATCATCGAGCAGGAGCACGGTTATCGGACCATGGTGGGCGAGCGCGGCGTCAAGCTCTCTGGCGGGCAGCGGCAACGCATCGCCATTGCGCGCGCCATCCTGAAGAACGCGCCGATCTTACTGCTCGATGAAGCGACCAGCGCGCTCGACAGTCACAGCGAGCAGATCATTCAGAGCGCGATGCGCGCAGCAATGGTCGGCAAAACCGTGATCGCAATCGCCCACCGCCTGAGCACGGTGATGGATATGGATCGGCTGATCGTTCTGGACCGCGGGAACATCGTCGCCGATGGCTCGCACCGCCAGCTGCTAAGCCAAGGAGGTCTCTATGCCGAGCTCTGGCGTAAGCAGTCAGGGGATTTCAACCCCGTCGCGCGGGGCGTCGCAGTGCCCGAGCAGATCTCGGAGCTCGGCGCGCTGGACGAGCGAGCAGCGAGTGTGATCGAGACCTGAAGCGACTAGCTCGCGTGAACGAGGTCCGGGAACAGAGCCGCCTCAGCGCGAACGGCGACGCCGCCGAAGGCGCAATAAGGTCAATCCGAGTAGCGCCACGCCGCCCGCAAAACCAGCGCGCGCGCCCGGTTTACCCGGTATCCGACAGCTGCAGCTACCCGCGTTGCTTCCGGCGTCGCCAGTCACGTCTGCGCCGCCTGCCGATACGTTGCCTGCGCTCGCCGACGTCCCTGCAACTGCAGCCACGCCGCCGGAACCGGTGCTCACACCGCCCGCCGCGACCGCACCGCCCGTGTTTGCTGGCTCTCCACCCGTCCCGGGTTGGCCGCCGCTACCGCCATTGCCGCCCGCCGTCGCCACCGAGCTGCCACCGGTTGCCGATGAGCCACCTTCGGCCTTGGCCCCTCCGCTGGAACTGGTTCCTCCTCTAGCCACGGTGCCGGCGCTACCGCCTGTTGCTGTCGTTCCGCCCGTACCCGCTGCTCCGCCGGTCCCGGAAGTCCCGCTGGTCTCGGCGCAATTGGTGCCAGTGGTGGGCACGCCGGTCTGCGTGCCTTGCGGTTGCATCGCGGGCAGTGTGATGAGATCTACCAACCAGGTGAGGCCGCCGTCTGGGGTGTGGACGTTCTTAGCGGTACCGATGCCAGAGCCCTTGCCAGTTGCACCGTGTTGCGCGCCGACGCCGCCCACGCCAGTTGCGGCGAAGTGCGGGTCGGCGTCCGCCAAATCCAGCTCGGTGCAGAGATAATACTGGGTGTCGATGGTGTACGAATCCGCGTCGGCTTCGGTGGCAAAGCCGAAGCCCCCTTTCGGCATTTGCCCGCTGGCGCTCTGCAGCGTCGACACGACCTTCGCCAGCTTCTGGGAGGTGACTGTCTGGGTCCAGGTGTTGCCATCGGTCCCCAGCACGTACTCGATGGTGACGTGGTCATCAGGATCGATGGCGGCGTTCGGACCGTTGCGCTGGCCGAAGCTGCCGAAGACCGACGCTTCCACACACCACTGGCCGGTCGCGGCACCGCAATAGCCGTTGTTGTTCGGCCAAGCATCCATGGTGGTCTGGATCAGGTCGCTCGTGGGGTTGGACATGCCGGGCCAGAGAAACAGCGGGCCCGTCGTCGACGTGATCGGTGGCAAGCGACCCGGCACGAGCGTGGTCTTGGCATGGATGATGCGTGACGTGGTCGGCCCGAAGCTGTAGCTCGCGCCCCAGCCGTCCGCCGCCATAGCTTTCGCAGACGGCAAAGCCAAGGTCAGGGCTGCGCCCAAAATGATGGTTCGTGATGTTGTCACGGGGCGGGCTCATCCTTCGGCAGTAGTGACCAAGGGAACTAACGGCTTGTCCGTCGGTTCACTTCGGCCAGTTCACTCGGATCCTGGTCCGGTGGATCCTGCGTAGTGTGGTCGATGCGGCGTAGCCCCAGCAGGCAGGCAGTCACGGATTGGCCGCTGCGCGCGCGGCATCACCCGTGAGGCGCGAAAATTAAAGCACGCACGCGAGCCAAAACTTTCACCCCGCGTTTCGTCCCGTACGCAGCCGCCACTTCGGCCGCGAGCACACTTGGGTGGACACGGGCCCATGTAGCTCGGGTCGCCCTTTTCATTCTTGGCCTGATGAGCAGAGCTCGGCAGACTCGCGCCGCCCTCGGCGATAGCCGTGGTGGTTGCAGGGAGATCGTACACCACCCAACGCGTGACTACTTTAGCAGCGAACGGCAACGCAATGACGATGAGCAACCCAAGTGCGCAATGCTTTGGATGCGAAAATGTTAGCCCCGGCATTTTCTCCGGCAATACGCAATTTCGCTACAGGCTTTGCTCGATGAGGCAGTGTGCTCGCGAAATTCGCGCTGCTCATCGTTCTCAAGTCCCGTAACGTTGTCACGTCGCTGGACGAGTACCGCCGAGCGTCGCGCGAATGACGGCGTTCCGGCGAAGCCCATTCAGCGCGTGGAGATCCAATGCGCGAGTTGCGCGAGATCTGCGCCAGCCGCATCCGGAGCCACCAGCTGCTCAGCGGTGACGCCGAGGCGGTTGACCCAGAACGTGGGAAAGCCGAACCACTTTGCGCCCGCGGCATCCCAACCACCAAACGCCGCGAACGCGATTTGCTCGGAGGGTAGCCGCAGCGCGGCTGGGCCGAGCGCGTAAGCGCGTGGGTCTGGCTTGAATGTGCGCGCGGCGTCGCTCGAAATAACGGCGTCGAAGAGGCCTCCCAGTCCGCTACGAGCGACCAGCCGGGCGAGCATTGGGGGCGAGTAGTTCGTCAGTGGGGCAAGCTTTAGGCCCGCCTTTTTCCAGGCCAATAGCGCAGCCCGCGCGTCAGGCCAGAGCTCGAGCTCGCTGTAGGCATGGACCAATTGCCGCGTCGCTTGCGGAGCCAAAGAGATCGTTCGTTCGTTCGCGGCGTAGAGGAGCGCCTGTTCGGTAACGGCCTCGAAATCCGCGTAGCGTTGCGCTGCGGCGCGTAACCAGGAGTATTCGAATTGGCGAGTCTTCCAGGCGTTCCACAGCTCCATGCCGCGCCCAGGCACGAGCGCCTCCGCCGCATGAGCGACCGAACGCGGATCGAAGATCGTGAACAAGTCGAAGCAGATGCCGCGGATCTTTGGGCTCTGAGCGGGGCTTGGCGGCGAGCCCGCCAGTGGCGGTGCGGCAAAGGTTTCCGCAGCGATCGCGGCACTGACGAGGCTCAGGAACTCCCGGCGAGACATTGTGAGGAAACATGCAGGCACCCCACGCCTCGGTCGAGTGCGCGCCTGCGTATGTCTGATATGCGTTTTTGTATGGGATGTAGTAACGTTTTTGTTTGCGATGAACTGGGATGATTTACGCTACTTTTTGGGCGTGGCGCGCCACGGCTCGCTCTCGGCGGCAGCGCACGCGCTGCGGGTGACGCAACCGACAGTCGGGCGGCGTATCGCCGCGTTCGAGCGTGAGCTCGGCACGAAGCTGTTCGTGGCCACACGCGCCGGCCAGGACCTATCGGCTACGGGCCGTGAGCTCTTGGTGTACGCGGAACGCATGGAGCTCGACGCGCTGGCAGCGGAGCGCCTAAGCACCGGCCGAGACCTCGGCATGCGCGGCAATCTGTCCATTACCGCTTCGGATTGGTTGGTTGGCGCGGTCTTGGCACCGCTGATTGCTCCGTTCTCGGCGCAGCACCCGGAGCTGGAGCTCGAGCTCGTGGCGGAGCCGCGGCACCTGAACCTGATGCGCCGCGAGGTCGACATCGCGCTTCGGCCGTCGCGCTTCGAGGACGGCGACGTCGTGCAGCGTAGGGTCGCGGTCGTTGCCTTCGGACTGTACGCGTCCGAGGCGTACCTCGCGCGCCACGGCCTGCCCAACTTCGGCAATCGCTGTGCAGGTCACCGCTTGATCGCGATGAGCTCGGCGCTCACGAAGATCCCCGATCTCGAGTGGTTGCCGGCGCTGACCAGCAACGCCAGTGTCGCCATTCGCAGCAATGGCCGAGAAGCCATGGCGACCCTGGCCAGCGCGGGCGTCGGCATCGCGTGCTTGCCGCGCTTGCTCGGCGACAAACAGCCGCGCTTGCGGCTCTTGCGCCCGCCGACCTCCGCACCGGAACGCTCGCTGTGGCTCGGCGTGCACCGCGATCTGCGCCGCTTGCCGCGAGTCCGCGCCGCGCTGAGCTTCTTGGCTGACGCCATCGAGCGCATTCGGCCAGCCCTCGCGCCCTGAGCAGACGGCGAGAGGCCGCGTGTTCCACAGCCCACCTTGGCGCGAACCAGCACCATCGAGGACTGCAGGCTTCAGGTGCGCTACCCCCTTGCGGCGAACATGAGCAATCCTGACAACTACGCATCAGCACGTCCCCAGCAAAAGACAGTGGAGCCGCCGCAACGGGGACCCGTCTCCAAATTCGGAGGCGCGGCGCCTCGAACTGGGCGCTACCCGTGCCCGATGCGTTCTTCGACAGCGACGACAAACAGTGGCCAAAGGGTTCGAATCCAGCGGACCAGTCGAAGCGGCAGGCTCAGCGCTACTCACAGCTCGCGTTCAAAGCGTTGTGGCCGCGTGCCCTGACTCTGCGAGCGCAGCGCAACGCAAACGCCGGCACAGATTGGCACATCAGCGCGTGATAAGCTGAAAGGGAGCCCTGTTTGGCTTGGCATGTTTTCTGCTGAAGCCGACGACGATGGGCGGCCTTCAAGTTGGGGTGGTGGTTTCAGCGTTGGATGCGGGCGCGTGCGCAGGCCGGAGTTTCACCGGCGCCGCCGGAGCGGGCAGCGAGGGCGGACAACCGAGCCACTGAGCGAAGACGGCCGCCATGATTCAGCAACGAGCTCGCGATGAAGTCGAACGCGCCACAGAGAGTCTGCGCATCGCGCGAAAGTCCGTGTCCACGTCCAAGTCTTCGTGGAACGCGCGCGCGGTGTCGCCGTCGAACGCGAGCTCGGATGGTTTTTCCAGCGCGTCCCGTCCGAACCGGGGTTTCTCGAAAACATGAAGATTCGATCGTTG
Source organism: Polyangiaceae bacterium (assembly GCA_035485095.1). GTDB lineage: Bacteria > Myxococcota_A > Polyangia > Polyangiales > Polyangiaceae > PMG-095. The sequence goes on from DATHOI010000838.1 coordinate 10,150, forward strand.
CTGGCGCAGTGCGCTGTGTTTCTCCGCAGTCGGAAGCCAGAACTGGCGCTCTTTCTGCTGGGCGTTTTGCTGCGCGTGACGATGGCGTGGACCTACAACGTGGACTGGTCCTACGACTCGGACCAACACTGGCTCGTGGTCCGCTGGATCGCAGAGCACGGCCGCGTCCCGCCGGTCGACGCGACGTTCGAGTCGTTTCACCCTCCGCTCTATTACGTAATTTCCGCCATCCTGTTCAAACACGGCGTTAGCCACGCGCACATGGTTTGGATTGCCATCGTGAGCGGCGTAGTTCGTCTCGGGCTGTTGTGGGCGGGGTTCGAGCTCTATCTGCCGCATTCCCGTCTCGCCCGTATTTCGGCCCTAGCGCTCAGCGCCGTGCTGGCGGCCTCGGTCCACGCGGACGGCATGACATATCCGGAGCCATTGAGCGGAATGTGGTGTGCGGCCGCGTTGCTGTTGATTCCGATCGCGTTCAAGCGCCGGCCCGAGAGACGCTGGCGCTTGGCCATCGCACTCGGCCTCCTCCTCGGGGTTGCGATGGTGACCAAGATATCAGCCGTCGCGATCATCCTTTCGCTCGGAGTCGGCGCAGGCGCAGAGGCGGTCTTTTCGCGACGAGATTGGCGCACGCGCGCCAAAGGGCTCGCGACGTGGGCGGTCACCCTGGCCGTTTGCCTCGCCGTGTGTGGCTGGTATTTCGAGCGCAACGTCCGTGACTACGGCACGCCGTTCGTCACGAGCTTCGACCTGCCCTTCCAGCACAACTTGGTCGCGGACACCGACAAGCTCCCCTACTTGGAGCGTCGAACACTCGCGTACGTCTTCGGCTGGAGTCGGGCCATGAACGACTACCCGTACTACCCCACGGCCATCACGACGCATCCCATGTTCTTTCCCGTCGTCGTAGCGTCGACATTCGTCGATTTCTACAACTACGGCTTCTCTGGTATCGACCCGTCGACGAAGAGCGATGTTTGGGCAGGCCACTGCCCGCTGTCCACGCAGATACTCACGCTCTCTCAAGATGCGATGCTCGCCGGAACGGTGATCTTTCTCGCGACCGTTGCGGCGTGGTTCATGGCTGCTCGCGCCACCGCCCGGCGCCGCGATTGGGGCCTCTTCACGACCCTCCTCGCACCAGCGTGCATGACTGCATTGGCTCTACATTTTGCGATCCGGGCACCGGTGGACGCTGTCGGAGTCGTCAAGAGCGCCTACATGCAGTTTGCTTCAGGCCCGCTCGACGCCGTGTTCGGTCTGGCAGTAGCGTGGTCGCTGCAGAAATCCATCCGCTGGCCGCTCTTTGCCGCGCTCTTGGCCTCGTTGTGGACGGTCGCCGCCTACACTTTGTACTGCCGCCTACGGCTGCCGATGTTGCCGCTGAGCTGAACCCCCAGCCGGTGATGAAGCCAATGATAAGCCAGGCATTGCGCGCGATAGGACGCGCCGTTTTTCTGCTGGGTGTCACGCCCGAGCGCAGCGCGTTGCCCTTGGCGAATGCGCCGAGCAACCTCGTGTCAGTGCGCCGCCTCGCGCGGGCCGAGCGCCGCCTGCGGAGGGATGGTCAGACCGTCGCGGCTGTCGTGCTCGCGCGGGAAACTCTGCTCGTTCTCGGGCGGGACATCACGGCTGAAGTTGCGTCCCACCCGACCTCTCGAAACCAAGACCGCATCGATCGCTTGCTGGAGGCGCTCCGGCGCGCAAACCTCGAGCCCCCGCCGGAGCTCGAGCGTCAACGGGCGCTACTTTCGAGCGCTGATCCGCGCTCCGCAGATCACCTCGATCCCACCGCGCTCGAACGGGCCGCGGATGATCTAGAAGCATGTATCGCACGACTATCGTCGTGGCTGAGCCCCGTATCTGCCGCCGAGCTCACGTGCGAGCGCGGCCTCCGCATCGGCGCCGTGGCGCTGATCTTGGTCGTGGTTCTCGGCTGGATTGCCGTGCGCCTGACGCGCCCGAAGGACCTCGCTTTGAACAGGCCCGTGCGCGCGAGCAGCCACGCATACTCCACTACCCCCGAAGGTGCCGTCGACGGCATTCGATACGGCGCGCAGTTGGGCTTTCACAGTGACGAACAAGATGAGCCCTGGCTTTCGATCGACCTCGGCCGAGAAGTCGCGCTCACTCGCGTCGCGGCCTACGGTCGCGTCGACTGTTGCTACGACCAATCCATCCCGCTAGCGTTCGAGGTCTCGGATGACGGCGTAAAGTATCGCCGCATCGCCAAGAGAGAGACCATCTTCAGTCAAGCTGATCCCTGGGTTATCGAGCCAGAACGTGAAAGCGCGCGATTCGTGCGCTTTCGCACGCTGCGCCACTCCTACCTCGTCCTAAGCGAAGTCGAAGTGTACGGCCGCTGACTCCCGCGCTTCGGCGCTTCGCCTACCCCACGCCAATGCATCCCGACGCTCACCGGCGCGTTCCAAGCCACAACCATAACGACAGGCCCGAAGAGCGACGTGAGCAGGCTCGCAGCGCACCTTTCGCCGCGCCGGAGATTCGCAGAGATATCTTATCTAAACACGTCCTTCTATTGATGGTCACTCGGCAACACCCACCCCGGCAAAGCCTTCGGCGTCCCTCACGGCTCGCGCCGCGCGCCTCACCGCACGTCACGCCCCGCGCAAGCGCTCATCGGTTGCACCCTCAGCGCATGCACCGCACACCATGACCACCCTGAGGCCTGACACCAAGCTGCATGAGGCCTCACGTGCTCCGATGCGCGACGTTCGTGGCGTCGCTCGAGCACATCGACCGAGACACTCCCAGCGCGCGCACGATTGCTTTTCACAGGCCTGGTGCCTGCGGGAGCTCGGAACTACCTCCTGCAAACTCAGTGCGGCGAGCAGGACGGCGAGGTGTACGCAGACGCCTCGGAGTGCAGCATCGCAGGGGAGCTTGCAACATGGACTAGGGGACGCGCTTCTGATAGCCCGCCTTGCGCGCTCGCCGCGTTCGGGGGTGCCGGCCGAGCGGGGCCGCGACGCGCTTTTCCGATGGCCGAGGCAGGTCGGTAGTATCGCAAAAATCGTGGAGTCCTAGTAGTCGCGCACGAGGCGTGCGCCGCGTCACGTTGCGTGTCTTCACCAAGCTCGGCGTCGCGGGACTCGCATCGCGGCTCGCCAGGATTCGTGTCGTCATGCGAGTGTCCGCGGACAGCCGGCTCCGGGTCAGGTCTTGTCCGGTGTCCGACTAGCAAGGCGATCGCACCAAGAATAGTGCTCGAAACGTGTACGCTCGCGCGCATTCCGACCATCCTTCAGACGGCACGAGGGTTGCTACTGGCCGAGCGCCGACTGCCCCGTCCAGCCCTGGGCGCGGCTCCGGCGACCCCATCGTTACGGAGAAAACATGCAAACAGGTAAATTGAAGCTCTTGTCGTTAGTCTTCGGCGGCGCGTTTGCGGCGCTGGCTTTTTCTGCAACTGACGCAGATGCCCGTTACGACGGCGCACTGGCATCGATGGTTCGAAGCGAATCAGATGCCTCGTGCATCGTTTCGTGGGCCCAGGGCGTCGAGAATAACTGCAATCATGCTTCGACTATTGCGAAATCCCTGCCGATCGATACCGCAAACACCAACTACTCCCCGGTAGCCTATTTCTTTGGCAATGCGAACACTTCGTGCCGCTCGCTGGGTATCAGCTACGACCAATCGACTATCTACACTCCTGGCTTTCAGTCAGGTCTCAGCGACTACTATGGAAACGCTATCTGGCAAACGAAGGCGTTGCAGTCGACTTTCGTGCCTGCGCTCGGACAGTTGATTGTCGAGTGTAGCACGCAAGCGAACGATAAGATCTCCGGCTTCGCTTGGTGAGATTCGATTGGCTCGGGTCGACCCTTTGGGTCGACCCGAGCCGCGTGGAGGAATTGTTATGAAGTGGAATCACGTTTTGTTCGGCATCGCGCTCACTGGCGCACTGGGATATGGTTATAGCTACGAAAAAGAGGGGGAACGGGCTGCGCTGAAACGGCTCGAGGATCGAGTTCGCGCTGCGGAGGCCAAAGCAGCCGAGCCGGCCGGAAACGCGGAGGCGAACGTCTTGAGCGCGGTGCTCGATGCCAATAGCCGCAATCTGCTCCCGAGCACACCAGCGCTGCAGCAGGCGCCCGTTGAGACAACGGCCAACGAAGCATCGCCGGCAGCGGAACCGATTACGCAGGACGACGTTAGCAAGGCGCTTGCTGAGCACTTCGAGCAGACAGTGGCGACTGATCCATGGACGCGCTCGGCACGTTCGCAGGTGATCGACACACTGGGCAAAACCAAAATAGAGGTGCGTAACGTCAAAGACGTTCAGTGCCGCGGTTCGATGTGCAGAGTGGAGATTGGCGCGACTGACAGAAGCAACGCCATTGGAGCGATGGGCGAACTGCGAAATATGTCGTGGTCCGGGCCAATGGCAGCATTCGTGAAAGGCGATGGCACGAACACTTCCGTGACCGTTTACTTGGGCGAAGACGGCACTGCGTTCCCTATGCCCGGGCAAGATCACGGTTAGAGAAGCCCACGTTTCTTCAAGCGGGTCATATTGCGGAGGTTCTGCCGGTTTCAGCGGTCCGAAGTCCGAGTGGCCGCCCGTCGAAGCAAGACCAGGAGGCCGCCCGGCAGGGCTCAGTCAATTTGGACGGGAATCGTGTCCGCGTCACCGCACTGAAGCGAGAGCGCAGTCATCACCAAACTGTGTAAGGTCGATCTGACGGGTGTATGGACGCACGGGCTGTCTTCGGCTAGGCCACCGGCATCGCGCACGCTCGTAGGCCCACTGGGATTGTTATGAAAGCACGCCACACGTATCTCGCGTTCGCAACATACTGGCTCGCAGTAGGTCAGGCCAGCTGCCGAAAATTCGATGCACCGGCCGTCGCCGTGGAAACTGGCGGGCAAGATGCCGGCGGCGGGGCAGGCGACAGTCCGGGAGGCTCGACCCCCAATTCCACGAACGGCGGCGAAGCCGGAGACGATCTGGGCGAACAGAATGCAGGTGCGGCAAACACGAGTGGCCAGAGCGGAGGTACGGCGAACGTTGGTGGCGCGCGACCTGTTGATATGACCGTCATGGCTGGCGCGCCTGACGCAGCAGGGGCCGCAGGTGATGCAGGTGCCGCACAGACGACGAACGGGCCGGAAGCGATCGCGGTTCCCTATTGCATCGACGGCGTAGGCAACCCGCCGAGCTTGGGCCTTACCGGTGCGATTGCCGGTGGCGAAACTTGGTCGGGCGTGGGGATTCAGGCCTATGTGACCCAACCCCAGCAACAGTGGATAGCCACAGTGTGGGGCGATGAGTCGAATCCCTCCTCGTGGACCTCTTGGCTGTGCTTCAATGCGCTGCCAGCGCCTCAAGCGATTGCGACTCTCAACCTATCGAACGGATACCCAGAGGTATTCGTGACCACTGCTGACGGTCAGCTTTTGGTTCGTCGCGAGTTCGCAGTGTCTTGGGCTCCATGGGAGGAGCTCAATTTGCCGAATGCCAATTCGATGCCCGTCGACGTTGCTGGCGTCACCCCGTCGACTAGCAGGTCGCACGTGTTTATCGCTGACCGCGATGGAATCTACTTTCGCTACAAGACCACGGACGACCCGTACTCAGCCTACGGCGCTTGGCAGAGGGCGGCCCCAAAGATCGCGACGCGCGTCACGGTTGGAGTTCAGTTGGATGGTGCGCTCGAGATATTCGCACTCGATGCCGCTGGAGCACTGAGTACCGCGGTTCAAAGCTCGTGGACATTGGGCGCTGGCTTCGGCGATTGGACCGACATTGCCAGCGAAGACAACGCGAAGCTGGTTGATATCGACTGCGGATATTCAGCAGCCCGTGACCCCATTCTCTATGCTGTCACCGTTGACGGATTGCTTGAGAGCCGAGAGCTGAGCAGTGCAGGTTGGGGCGCGTGGGTGATGCTTAGCGACGCGAACACCCCAAAACTTACGACCGTCAGCGCGGTAGTGGGTAGTGACAGTCTGTTCGGCGTCTCCAACACCGGGACCGTGTATAGGTATTACTTCGGCAACTGGATTGGTATGCCGTAGTGACTCGAGCGAGCCTTGCACGGCATTGTGCAGTCAATTCTGTGCTTGGAGCCAGGAAACGACCGCATAGCCCACCAGGGCACCGCCCACCACTCCAAGGCCCAGCGCCAAATCGTCGCGCTCTTGGATCGACACGGCGCGCGACTGAAGCTCCCCGGCTCGCGTGCTCAGAGTAGGATTCCAATGCTCATTTTGGATGTCCGAGGACAGGGCGCTGTCGTCCCTTTCCCAGGCGGCATAGCGACTGCTGTTGTTGGCGTACAGTACTGCGCTGGCTCCGACTATCGAGAGGCCGGCCCCACCGATCAAGTACGCCCAGTTGCGGCGTGATCGCGCGGCTTCGCTCAGCTCTGCCTCATGCGCGGGCGTCGGTCGGAGGTGCACCTTGAGAGTTAGGGGGAAGCCGGGCTGAACAGACACCCGGTGCGTCCAGTCCTTGAACCCGGTACGACTAATCGATACGGTGTGCGAGCCGTGCGGCAACCGCACCGTCGTTCCGGTTTGGCGACCGTCGATGCGCACTTCCGCGCGCGTTTCGTCGATCGCCAAGACCAGAATCCCCGCTTGCGATGCGGACAGGTTTGCGATCGGTACGAGATTGCACGTTGCATGCGCGACGCCCTGCGTCGAGACTTCCGCGCTGGTCGACCAGGTGAGGTACCCATCTCGCTCACAGCGAATTTCGTGATGACCGGTGGCTAAGAGCAACGGATCGGGAGCGCCGATAGACACCAGCGCACCGTCCAAGGTGATGCGGGCATCTGGAATGGCAGACGTGACGACGAGTTGACCGATCGTCGGTGAAGCGGGCGGTGTCTCGGGTCGAAGGTGAATTGCCAGCGCGGTCGTTTTCCCAGGCAAGATCTCCATGCTCGTGATGAACGGCTCATAGCCGGCGGCGGCCACGGACACGCTGTGAGTGCCAACTATGAGCGCGACCGGCTCGCCCAGCGGAGCCTCGCCGAGCGACCGCCCGTCAACGAAGACCTCACCTCCGCTCGGCTCCACCGAAAGGGAGGCGGAGCCAATTCTTTTGCTACTGAGCCGCACCAGGTCCTCGACCTCTTGCCGTCGTGCCTTGGGTACTTTCGTGCCTCCGAGCTCCAGGTACTCCGTGAATGCGCGCACTGCCTCAACCGGCTTGCCGAGGGCGACATACGCCTGACCCAGGTTGTACAGGACCAGGTAGTTCGGGCTGATGCGATAGGCCTCCTCGAACTCTGCGGTGCCGGAGTCGAGGTCGCCGCTTTGGACGAGTTCGATGCCATGCGCGAAATGCTCTCGGGCACTGGGGGCCGATTGGGCGACCGCCGGGCTTGAGATCAACGCGATGCCGACCAAACACCAATACCTCGCACGCGCGCTAGTGTGCATACGGGTTATCTATGTCGAACCGGGCATTCGGGAACTTCGGGGCACGAGCTTGACTAGAAACCGTTCGCTTCGAAGGGCGCGCTGGCTCGAGCGCTTTGGCTGATGAGCTCACAGCCTCAGCTCGTACGGGGGACTCGGCGGTCAGCGGCACGGCTTGCACGATCGACAGCACCTGCGCGGTCGGTGGCGACAGAGGGGCAACCTGAGCGGATGTGACTGCAACCGAGCGTTGTTCGCGGTTTGCTTGATGCTTCCCGACAGCCCATGCCACGAGAATCAGGGTGAGAACCAGACTCGTCACGGCTGTTTGCATTCGACGTTTGAGATTGGCGGTCGAACGGTCGGTACCAGGCTCGAAGGAGAGCGTTTCGGAGTCCGTGGTCGAGTCAATATGCACACTCGCTTGCGCAAACGGTGAAATAGCGCGAGCAAACTCCTGAACCGACGCGAAGCGCTGACTCGGCCGCTTCGCCAGGGCGCACTGAATGGCGTCAGCCAGGCGACGCGGAACCTCGCGCCGACGACCGTCGATGCGCGCTGGTTCCTCATTCATGATCTTGAACATGAGCTCCTGAGTACTGACCCCGGAGTGAGGGGGGGCGCCGCTCAGGCTTTCATAGAGGATCGCTCCGAGTGCATAGATATCTACGCGCGGACCGGCAGACGCGCCGTCCTGGAGCTGTTCAGGCGCCATGTATCGCACCGTGCCCACGAGTACGCCTTCTGCCGTCGAGACGGACGCTTCCATTTTGGCGACGCCGAAATCCAAGACCTTGCACCAGTCCTCCCCCGTAGATCGCCGCGTGACGAATAGATTTCCGGGCTTCAGGTCACGGTGAACTAAACCCGCACGGTGGACCGCAGCGACGCCCTCGCAGGCGTCACAGATGAGGCTCACGGCACGCGGGATTGGCAACGGCGCGCAATGTGCCAACAAGCAACGCAGGTCCTCGCCGATTAGGCGTTCCATCACCAGATACGGCGCTCCGTCATTGGTCTCGCCGCAGTCGACCACGCCGACCACATATTCGTTTTGAATGCGCGCGATGGCTCGCGCTTCGCGTCGAAAGAGCTCAATCGCTCTCGCCTCGGCATCGGCGCGCAGTAGCTTGACGGCGAACTGTCGCCCCAAACGAGTGTGCTCCGCGGAATAAACGTCGCCCATTCCGCCGGAGCCAATGCGGTCGAGCAAGCGATACGTACCGCCGATCAGCTCACCGCGCCGCGTGGTGCTGAGCTTTTCTCCGGAAACTCGCTCGGACGGACCGTCGTCTCCGACAGACTCGGCAGCAGAAGTCATGCGACTCCGCCCTCTGCATCAGGATTGTCGCTGACTGCCAATTCTGTGCGCGCCAATTCGCCGGCGACGAATTCCGCTACGGTCCTTCCGTTGAGCAACCTGTATGCACGTTGCCGAGAAAAGCCAACCAATGCGGCGGCAGCGGTCACGTTGCCTCCAGCCTGCTTCAACGCGAGGGCAAGCCGCCGCTGGTCGTGGCCTTTGCGCTCGGCAAATTCGAGAGGCTGTGGAATGGTCGAATCTCTTCCCGCGAGAGTAGGCGACAGCAATTCTGCCGGAAGAAAAGAGCGCTTCAGCATCGCTTCGAGCCCGTGCACAGCCAGGAGTTGACGCGCCAATTGCTCCAGCTCGCGCACATTTCCGGGCCAATCGTGCAAGCACAGGCACTCAACGAGCTTGGGCTCGAGCCGCGGCGGCCGTCCGCCCGAGTAGCGATGCATGAAGTGCTGAAATAACTGTGCAACGTCAACGACTCTCTCGCGCAGAGCCGGCAACTTCACAGTCAAGCCAGAGAGTCGCGCTAATAGATCTTCTCGGAACTGTTTCGCGGCGACGAGCTCCGCCAGTGGGCGCTGAGTGGCCGTCACGATGCGCACGTCAATGGGATACGGGTCCGTTTCACCCAACGGAGTTACCGACCGTTCCTCGAGCGCGCGTAAGAGCTTCGCCTGAAGACCTAGTGGCAATTCGGCAATCTCATCCAGAAACAAAGTACCGCGATCCGCCGCGCGAAAGTGTCCGGAGCTAGCGCGATCGGCGCTGGTGAACGCGCCCTTGCGGTAGCCAAACAGCTCCGCCTCGGCCAGATCCTTCGGCAGGGCTGCGCAGTTCAAGGCTTGAAATGCGCCGGTTCGGCCGCTGAGCTCGTGAACAGCGCGCGCGACTCGTTCTTTGCCCGAGCCCGTGGGGCCAAGAATGACGACCGGTATGTCGCTCTTCGCGGCGCGCTGCATCGCTCCGAGTGCCGCGTCGAGCTCATGGCTCCCAAAGACGTTCGCGGCAATCTGCCCAAAGTCGCGAGGCTCGCCCACGCATTCGGTAAACACCCCGATGTACTCGCCGAGTCGCAGTACGCCGCCCGGCACGACGGCCCCGTGCTGAATGCGCTTGCCGTTCAAGAACGTCCCGTTGGTGCTGCTCAGGTCCTTGAGGGCAAAGATCGGTCCTTGTCGATGGACCTCCACATGACGGCGCGAAACGCCTTCGCCACTCAAGTGTACCTGGCATTGGTCGTCCCGACCGATCACGAGATTGTGCTCGAGCGGTATGGCCGCGCTCGTTGCGGGAAACACCCAACGCAACCAAAGTTGAGGCCGCGGCGCCCGCTCTAACGAGTCGTCATCACGCTGGGTCGTGTCCCAAGTCGCGCTCATGTACGAGATTCCCTAGCGCCAAATACCACAGCAGCGAGGCCACTCAAACCGCATGACGCTGCAGCGGACAAACAACAAGAAATTCGTTTGCCTGACACAGGACCGACGACGCGACGAATGCCGCCGGTAGTGAGATGTTTGGGCCGGTGAACAGTTTCGCTACCGTCGGTCAGGTGCCGGCGGCTTGGAACCCCAATCAGGGGGCGAGCTTACGGCCGTTGGGATTCAGAAATTGCGGCTTGGCGACGCCCATGCGTGACAGGCGGAAGCTCGCGGCGGCGCGGAGCACGCCGATGCCGTAGGTGACGCTGCGCCGAAAGCTGATCGACGACGCCTCTTCGAAATAGCTGGTGGGGCAGGTGACCTCGGCGATTTGGAAGCCGAAATAGGCTGCTTGCACCAGCATTTGGTTGTCGAAGGCGAAATCGTCGTCGTTCTCTTCGAGCGGGAGCTCAAGCAGCAGTTTACGCGAGAAGGCGCGGTAGCCCGTGTGGTACTCGGAGAGCTTCTGAGAGATGAGCAGGTTCTCGGTCGCCGTGAGCAAGCGGTTCGAGATGTACTTGTAGAGCGGCATGCCGCCTTGCATGGCTCGGCCGCCGAGGATGCGTGAACCGAGCGCGACGTCGAACAGGCCACTGGCCACGCAATGCGCGAGAGCGGGTACCAACCTCGGCGTGTACTGGTAGTCCGGGTGGACCATGACGACTACGTCTGCACCGCGCCGGAGGGCCTCGGTGTAACAGGTCTTCTGGTTGCCGCCGTAGCCGCGATTTTTCTCGTGCCGGATGGTATGGAGACCGAGCTTCCGCGCGAGCTCGGCTGTGCCGTCGCGCGAATGATCGTCGACGAGGATGATCTCGTCCACCAGTGATGGCACCTCGGCAACGGTGCGCTGCAGGGTTTGCTCGGCGTTATACGCGGGCATCACGACGATCACTTTTTTCCCGTCAATCATTGGCTTTGGTCCGCGTTTCGCGAGCACGCTATCATGCCGCAAGGGGTGAGCAAGGGCTCTCAGCGTCGCTCGAAGATCACTCCGGAGGCATTTTCATAGAACACTCGCCAGCGCGCCGGCTGACCTCGAAAGTGCGTGATGTACGGCTCCGTCGGCGTCTGCAGCGCGGGCAGTTTGTCGATGACCACGTACCGAACGCGCTGCTCGGGGCGCGGGTTGCCTCCGGAATAGCCGAGCTCGAGCGCGACGTCGTAGTGGGACAGCTGCGGATTGACGGTCCAACTGGTGGCGATGGGGACGTTCTTCGGCACGTGCTCGATCACGTCCCACAGTGCTTTTTCGGCAGCTCCGAACGGTGGCAACGTGTCGAGATAGCCGACCATGTCTTTGTAGTTGCGTTGGTTCTCGCGCCGCAACGGTGACTGGCCGTATTCGAGCTTGTACGACTTCGATCCGATGTCACCATACAGATAGTTCGCGATGAGAGCGGTCGTGAGCACATACGTCGCGATGCCGAGTCGTCGCGCCAAAGCGCCCTCGTCCGCGCGCTGCCAGAAACGACGAATGCCCGCAAAGCCCATCAACAGCGCGGCCGGGACGAGCGGCGCGCTGTAGTTGCTACCGAGACTGAAAAAACCTGGATCTCCCGCAGGAACCAAGAGCAAGAGCGCGGGAACCGCGAACCACCCCGCTCTCCAGCCGAGCAGCGCGAGGCCGCCCATGGGCACGAGCGAGATCGCGAGATAGTCGAGCTTGATCTCGCCACTCGACGAATAGAGCGCGCCGAGCGGATTGAGGAGCAGCGCGCTGAGCATGCTGCCGCTCGTTGGCTCGGGGGAATAAAACAAGTTGAAATGCTCCAGGCGCGGCTGACCGCCGAAATGCGGCATCAGATACATGGAGAAGAACAACTGCAGTCCGACGGCCAGCACGACGAGAGCAAGACCCGAGCGGAAACGCCGGCGATCTTCCATAGAAAATAGCCAGTACAGCCCGAGGCCCGCGGCGTACACCGGGGCCTCCTCTCGACAGATCGCGCTGAGCAACGCGAGGGCCAGCGCAGATTTGACGTACCCCGCCTCCATGAAGCCGACGGCGAGCACGAGACACGGAATGATGAGCACGTTCGCATGAATGTCGTGCAGGCAGAAGCCCTGCACGTTGGGGCACAGCAGGTAGAGCCACGCAAAGAGGACGCCGCCCGAGCGGCTGTCGAGCCATTTACGCCCAAGCAAGTAGGCCCCGAACGTGCCAGCGCCCATGAACGCCGTTTGCATCCAGACCACGGTGCTCGGCTGCCGATAGAGCAGGAAGAACGGCGCGAACAGGTAGTCTGCCAGCGGAACGTGATTGTTGAAGTACGGCGCTGGTAGGTGCTGCCCATTGTAGAAGAAGGCCGCGATGGACAGCGTCGGAATGCCGTGACGCACGATACCGGCGACGGCATTCACCTCGTACGAAGCGTCACAGACCTCCGCGTGGAAAGTGAGATAGCGCCAGTAAGCAATGAAGCCGACGACGCCGACGAAAATAGCGTAGCCCGCGGCGACCAAAAACTGCGCTTGCCGGAGGGACAGCTCCGGGAGGGCGCGGAGCCGCGATGCCTCTCGAGAGACGGCCCACGCGAGCGCCATCCCGAAAGGCAGTGTGAGGAGCGAGGTGAACACCGCGTGCTCGAACTCGATGGCGGGCACCGTGAGCAGCGGGAGCACGAGGCAGCTCGTGCACAGCACTTCCCAGTGCAACGCGGTCGAGGCTCGCGCGCGCCGCGACTGCCAGAGGACGCGCAGGCAGAGCACCGCCGCGAACACTGCGGCCACGCCCACGATCGGAAAAAATGCACGGCGCGCTGCAATCGAGTCGCTCGCGACCGAGTCCGGTCGAAACACGAATTGGTAGAGCACGTCGCGGTGCAGCATCTGCCAAACCACCGAGGCTGCCGCGAGCGCCGCGGTGCACGTCAGAGCGAGCTTCCGCCAGCTCCGCACGATGGCGATCTCCCAAGGCACGGTCTCGAGCCCCTGCGTCATGCTTCGTCAGAAAGCAAGAAGACCGAGCCTTCGCTATCGATGATCCAGGTGCTGTAGGCGCTGACCCCGACGTCCTGTACGCGGGTCTCGCGCGCGACTTGGCCGGGGCGATACTTGTGGGGCGCCGCCAACCGAGTCCACGTGCTCCCTCGCCGCCGCCAGACCGAGCCGTCGACGCCGACCCCGAGCAAGCGATCAGAGCGACCCGCGATCCTCCTCAAGGGTGTCGGTGCCGCGATGCCGTCGCAGCGCTCGTCGGCGCTGAGAAATAGCGCGCCTTGCTGATCGAGCACATAGGCTTGACCAGGACCGGCAGCTGCCACCGCCGAGCCATTCACGCCGTCACAACCGAGCTCGAGCAGTTGGCCGTGCTCGAACAGTCGTAGTTTGCCATCCGAGAGTACGAGCAGCTTGTCGTCTTCGGTGGCGGCGATCTCGGAGGCGTTCCACGCCGCCGAGCCCTCGTACGGGAACCAACGGTTGTCCGAAAAACGGAGCACACGGCCGTCCGTTGCGATGGCATACCCAGTCGTATTGGCGGCGGCGACCGCGCGCAGATCGTGCGTGTGTGCCTGCGGCGGCCATGGGTTCGACCAACCACCGGGGTAGATCCACAGTTGCTGATTGGGTCCGAGCAGGAGCGCGCCGGTGGACCAGCCAGCGATGCGAAGCCCAACGGCCTCTCCATGCGTCTCTATCCAGTACGGTGCTTGCGAGTGGATCCGGCAACCCGCGCTGGCGAATGCGATCAAAAAAAAAGACGGGTTCTGGCCCCAAAACGCGAGACCCACTTCGCATCGAGCAGCATCGCGCGTCGATATAGGCCCGCCACGATCCGGCAGTCAAGGTGAGGCGCGGAACCCGGGGAATGCGCTTTGGCGCGCCGTAACGCGAGCTGCCGAGCGCCCGCTTCGTTCTGATAAACAGGCCCCATTTGGCCGAGTTCGGCGCTTGGGCCACTCGCCAAAGTCTGCTAACCGTGGCCGCCCCAATGCTCCCCGATCCGACTGACGGCTCCGGAGGTCCCCGGGCGACGAGCGGACCTGTCCCGGCGAACGCAAGCTCGCGTCAGTTCATGGATAAGCTCCTGCCACTGCCTGACGCGGTGCGCACGGCGGCGCTGCTCTTCGGTGAAGGGGCTTCGTTTGGCTTGTTGGTGTGGGCGAGCGTCGCCAGCAACGTGCTGCAGTATTCGCTCGAAAACGACATCTCCCCCGGCGATCGCAAAGTATTGATCGGCACGGTCTTCGCGTCGGGGCTCCTAGCGCTGATCGCCGGGTTCATTTTCCTGTGGCGCGCGCGGATCAGCGCAGCCCGTCGCCTCGAGCTCGCGGCGGTGCGGTTGTCGCCCTTTCTGTTCGTCGGCCTGCTGCCGTTTCTGTTTCGCTGGCAGATCTGGGCGACCCGCGAGACAACCTTCGGCGTGTTCGTGTGCGCGGGCGGGTTTGCCTTTCACGCGAGCGTGCTCGCCTCTTTCCGCGCAGGCATCGCTGCACGCGGCGGCTCCCCGGTTTCCCTTTGGAGCGCCCTCGGTGGCCTGTTTCGGCGCTGGTCGAACTGGACGCCGCTCGTCGTCGTGCTGCTAGGCGCGGCCGGCTACGCCGGCTTTTTCTCGTACGAAACGATTCTGCATCACCACAGCCTGCTGACGACGAGCTTCGACCTCGGGCTCGAAGACAATCTGCTCTGGAACGTCGTCCACGGCGGCTCGTTCATGAAGATGTCGCCGCTGTGCGGACCGAACTGCACGCACTTCGGCAATCACGCGACCCTGTTCGCGTACGCCATCGCGCCGTTCTATGCGCTGTATCAGCGGGCCGAAGCGCTGCTGGTGTTCCAAGCGGTGCTGGTTGGCTTGGCCGCTGTTCCACTCTTTCTATTCGCTGCGCGTCACATCGGGCGTTGGCCAGCGGCGTTGGTCGCGCTCGCGTACCTGCTCTATCCGCCGGTTCACGGCGCGAATCTGTACGATTTTCATTACCCGCCCTTGGGCGTTTTCTTCCTCTGGCTCACGCTCTATCTCGTCGAGACGAAGCACGATCGCTGGGCGATCCTCAGTCTGGCTTTGACCCTGTCCGTGCGCGAGGACATCGCCGCCGACATGGCCGTGATGGGCCTCTATATCTTGTTCACGAGCCGCGCTCGTGCGGGTGCCGTCATTACGGGCGTCGCTGGCGTATACTTTCTGATCATGAAGCTCGCGGTGATGCCGCGGTTTTCGGGCGGCGGGGAGTCGTTCCTGAATCAGTGGGAGGGCCTCGTGGGCCGTGGTGGCCACGGCTATGGTGCGGTGGTGGAGACCGTGATCGGCAATCCAGTGTTCACCCTGAACAGCCTGCTGGAGCCGGAGAAATTTCTATACCTCGTCCAGCTCGCGGCGCCGCTCTGCTTCTTCCCGTGGCGGCGGCCGATCGGCTACCTGCTTTCGATCCCCGGATTTTTCTTCACGCTGCTCGGCACTCACTATCTGCCGCTGGTGCAGATCTCATTTCAATACACCGCACATTGGACGGCCTTTCTGTTCGTCGCGCTGGTCGCGAATCTGGAATGGATCCGCGAGCCCAAGTATCCGGCAGACAATGAAGGTTGGCTGCGACAGCGGGCCTGGCTCGTGGCGGTCTGTGCGCTGACGGTCATCACCAGCTATCAATACGGTGCGATATTCCAGCAGCACACCGCACGCGGCGGCTTCGGCCCCTATCAGTTCGGTCAAAGCAAGCAAGCGGCGGCGGACTATGCGCGCGTCCGCGCTTTGATTTCCGTCGTCCCGCCGCGAGCGAAGATCAGCAGCTCGGAGATGCTCGTGCCTCAAGTGTCGAGCCGGCCGGACTCGTACACGCTGCGTCAGGGCATCTTCGACGCGGATTGGCTGCTATTTCAGGCGCCGTTGCGGGACGACGAGCGCCGTGAAGCACGCAGCGCGCTCGAGCACGACTTCGGTGTCGTCGCCATCTCGGGTGACTTCGTGCTCGCTCAACGCCATCACCCGAAGACCGACAACGCACGCGCGCTGAAGCTCGTACACTAGCTTGACGGCCAGCGGGGCATCTGCTTCGTTTCGGCCGTGTCCAATGACGAGCTGGAGCAAACGGTCGCCGCACCCGAGATGGTGAGCGCTGCGCCCACAGTGCTCGTCCCGCCCGTCCCAGCGCCGCCCGTGCCGCCCGTTCACGCGCCCAAGCCTGGTGCGATTCGTCGCTGGTGGCGTCGCTTCTGGCGCACGGAGGCCATGCGTGAAGCAGCTCTGCCAATGGCGCCACAGCGCGCAGAATTTCTGCGTCGTGCGCGCCTTGCGGTCGAGGTCGCGCGTCGTGTGCGTGAGTCGTCAGAGCCGTTCGAAGGCAGTCCCGATCCGGTTCTGTGTCACTTGTACGGTCACGCGATCCGCTGTGAGCTCCGCGGTTTGGCGGCTCCGAGAGAGCTCGCGGTCCAGCAAACCAGCGCTGACCCGGCGGTTCACTGGGGAGTAATCGAAGAGTCCGTGTTGCTCAAAGCCGTCGGCGATCCCGAAGCGCTGAGCTCGGTCAAGCAGCTGGTCGAAACGCTGTCGCTCGACGAGCTCGAAGGCCTTCCGGCAGCACACAGTGCCCGCTTGGCCAACGCTTCGCGAACGCTTGCCACGGCGCTCCTCGCGGAGCTCGAAATCGATCGGCGCATCACTGAAGCGCTGTGGCTACAGCGCTTGCTGAGGCTCGGGCTAGCCGTCTTCCTCGCGGTACTCGCCGTCTTCGGCGTCGTGCAGTTGAAGGATCTGCGTGAGCGTCGTCGTGATGTCGGCGCGGGTAAACCCTGGCGCGCGAGCTCCACGTACTACTCCGGCGGGTGCAAGTCCCCGGCCCAGCAATGCGAGGAGAGCCCGGACTACTTCGTCCATACCCAAGACGAGCGCAACCCATGGCTCGAGTTCGACCTCGGCTCGCCGCAGCGGATCTCGGCGGTGAGGGTGAACAATCGCAAGGATTGCTGCTCCGAGCGCTCGACGCCGATGGTGGTAGAGGTGAGCACTGACGAGCACACTTGGCGCGCGGTGGCGCGCCGTGACGCAGTCTTCAGCAGCTGGCTCGCCCAATTTCCCGCGACGAACGCACGCTGGGTCAGGCTACGCCTCGACAAAAAAGCGCCGCTGCATTTGACCGGTGTGCGCATCCTTCGCTAGCTGGCGGCGGGCTGAATTACTGTTGTAGAGTGCCCGCCATGGCGCGCCCGGAGCTCTCTCTCATCATCCCGATCTTCAATGAAGAAGCGGTGATTCCGGAGCTCCACCGCCGCCTGCGCGAGGTGATGTCGACGCTCGAGACCGACGTGAAGTCTTGGGAGGTCGTGTTCGTCGACGACGGCTCGAAGGACAAATCCTTCTCC